>NZ_JBLEBI010000128.1:0-19878 GCF_047340315.1 Streptomyces sp. AF1A | reverse complement strand
GTGCGCCGGCCGGCCGGGTTGCTGCGCACGCCGGCCGCCTGACCCGGGGGCCAGGTCCCGGCGCGGATCCGCACCGGGTCCACCCGGGCCGGGGCAGTGTCGGTCCCCCGGCATATCCTGATCCGGAGTGGCCATCGGCTGACGAAGGGGTCCGAAGGTGCCGTCGATGCTCGATGCGGTCGTAGTGGGTGCGGGGCCGAACGGACTGACGGCTGCCGTGGAGCTGGCGCGCCGCGGCTTCTCCGTCGCCCTGTTCGAGGCGAAGTCCACCGTGGGCGGCGGCGCCCGCACGGAGGAGCTGACCCTGCCCGGGTTCCGGCACGACCCGTGCTCGGCCGCCCATCCCCTCGGCATCAACTCGCCGGCCTTCCGCGCCCTGCCCCTGGAGCGGTACGGCCTCCAGTGGCTGCACGCCGGCCTGCCCATGGCGCACCCGTTCCCGGACGGCACCGCTGCCGTGCTGTCCCGGTCGGTCGCCGAGACCGCCGCCTCCTTCGGACCGCGCGACGCGGGCGCCTACCGCAGGCTGGTCGGGCCGCTGCTCACCCGCTGGGACACGCTCGTACGGGACTTCATGTCGCTTCCGTCGAGCGCACTGCCGCGCGACCCGGTCACCCTGGCCCGCTTCGGCCTGGCCGGGCTGCCGCCGTCCACCTGGCTGATGCGCCGGTTCCGGGACGAGCGGATCAAAACCCTCTTCGCCGGTCTGGTCGCGCACGTCATGGCCCCGCTCGACGGGTTCGCCACCGGCGCCGTCGGCCTGGTCTTCGCGCTGGCCGCGCACGCCCGCGGCTGGCCGGTGCCCCGCGGCGGCTCCCAGGCCATCTCCGACGCCCTCGCCGCCTACCTGCGGGACCTGGGCGGCGCCGTGCACACCGACTACGAGGTCAAGCGGCTGGACGACCTGCCTCCGGCGCGCGCCTACGTCTTCGACACCTCGCCCGCCGCGCTCGCCCGCATCGCCGGCTTCGGCGGCTACTACGACCGCTTCCGCTACGGCCCCAGCGTCTTCAAGATCGACTACGCGCTGGACGGCCCGGTGCCCTGGACCGCGCCCGAGGCGCGCGTCGCCGGCACCGTGCAGATCGGCGCGAGCCAGGCCGAGATCGGCGCCGCCCTGCGCGCCGCCTCCCGCGAGGGCCGCGCCCCGGACAGGCCCTTCATGATCACCGTGCAGCCCAGCGTGGCCGACCCGACCCGGGCCCCCGAGGGCAAGCAGGTCTTCTGGGCGTACGGCCATGTACCCAATGGCTGGTCCGGCGATCTCACCGACGCCATGGAGCGCCAGCTGGAGCGCTTCGCCCCCGGTTTCCGCGACCGCGTGCTCGCCCGCGCCGTCGCGGGCCCCGCCGAGATGGCCGCCCGCAACGCCAACTACGTCGGCGGGGACATCGCCTGCGGCGCGGCCTCGGGACTCCAGCTGCTGCTGCGCCCCCGGCTGTCCCTGTTCCCGTACCACACCCCTCATCCGGCCGTCTTCATCTGCTCCTCGGCCACCCCGCCGGGGCCCGGCGTGCACGGCATGTCGGGGCACAACGCGGCCAAGGCCGTCTGGCGCAGGCTCCGGCAGTCATGACCACCATCACCCTCGTCCAGGGCGACATCACCCGGCAGAGCGCCGACGCGATCGTCAACGCGGCCAACTCCTCGCTGCTGGGCGGCGGGGGCGTGGACGGCGCGATCCACCGCCGCGGCGGCCCCGCCATCCTGGCCGAGTGCCGCAGGCTGCGTGCCTCCCGATACGGCGACGGCCTGCCCACCGGCCAGGCCGTCGCCACCACGGCCGGACAGCTCGACGCCCGCTGGGTGATCCACACCGTCGGCCCCGTCTTCAGCCCGGAAGAGGACCGCTCCGGACTCCTCGCCTCCTGCTACCGCGCGTGCCTGCGCGTCGCCGACGAACTGGGCGCCCGCACGGTGGCGTTCCCGGCCGTCTCCACCGGGGTGTACCGGTGGCCGATGGAGGACGCCGCCCGGATCGCGCTCGACACGGTCCGCGGCACGCCGACGGCGGTCGAGGAGGTCCGCTTCGTGCTCTTCGACGAGCGGGCGTACGAGGTGTTCGCGCGGCAGACACCCTGAGTTGCCTGTCTCTTGGCACGGTCGAAACCGTGCCGGACCGGCAACCTCCGGGCACGAATCCGGAATGGCCGATCGAGCATCGCATAACAGGAGCAAGTAGCCTGCTGAGCAGGGGAGTTGCCGCGGCTTACGCGTGCGGAGGTTCCCCTAATCGGGTGATAGCATCCCCGCGTCTGTGACCTTGGTCCCCCTCGGCCCCGGGCGTCGTGGCAGGACCAGGTTGAACCAGTTCTCGCGGTGCCCTTCCGCCAACGGCCGCAGGCTATACGCCAGGAAAGGTTTCCATGTTTCGAGACGCACTTGTCTGGTGCCTGGTTGCAGTGGCGGCGATAGCCGTCGCCGCGGCCCTGGTCCTCAGTCGCCGCGCGAAGGCCATAGCGGCGAAGAAGGCCCAGACCGAGGCCGTCCTCACTCAGCGACTGAGCGAGGCCGACGGCCAACTGGCCGCCTTACACGTAGAGTTGAACCAGCACCGGACCGAGCACGCCAAGACCATCCAGGAAGCCGAAGAGGCGGCCGAGGACAGCACCAAGGCAGTCCTCAAGGGCTCCGCGCGCTTTCTGCAGAGCCTCGCCGCGGAGCAGCTGACCCTGCTGGAGGAGATCCAGCGCAAGTACGGCGGTCACTCCGTGCTCGGCGACCTGCTCGAAGTCAGCCACGCCAACGCCCAGATGGCCCGCAAGGCGCAGGGCATCGCGGTGATGTGCGGTGCGCCGCTGGGCCGCCGCAGCAGGGCCGCGAGCGTGTACGACGTCGTGCGCAGCGCCCAGGGGCAGATCCGCAACTTCCGGCGCGTGGAGATCATGCAGCAGACCGGATTCGCGCTGAAGGCGTCGGCCGTCTCGCCCGTCGCCCTCGCCGTGGCGGAGCTGCTCGACAACGCTGCCAGCTTCTCCCAGCAGGGCTCGCCCATCGAAGTCACGTTCCAGCGCGTGCAGAAGAACCTGTGCATCGTCATCGACGACGCCGGTGTCGGCATGAACGACGAGGAGCGGCAGAAGGCGAGCGCGCTGCTCTCCGGCGAGTACCGCCCCCGGCTGTCGCAGCTGGGCAACCAGCCGAAGTTCGGCTTCCCCGTGATCGGCCTCCTCGCGCAGCAGTACGGCTTCCGGGTGGACGTCACCGGGGTCTCCCGCTACGGCGGTGTGCGCGCGGTCGTCCTGCTGCCGGAGGAGCTGTGGACGGAAGAGGAGACGCCCTCGGTGGAGGATGCGCAGTCCGGTGTCGCGCGCGGCGCGGCCGCCCGGCCGGAGCCCGTGGCACGCACCGCGAACGGCCTGCCCCGGCGCGGCGCGCGCCAGGTGCCCATCGCCAGCGTCCGCGACGAGGACGCCACCGCGCCGGCCGACGCGGCGACGGAGGACACCGGGCGTGCGGCCGGCCGGAGCCTGGGAGCCTTCCAGCGCGGCACGCTCTCGGGCCGCAACCTCACCGCGGCACCGTCCGAAGGGTCCGATGACGCATGACCACAGACCTGTCGTGGATGCTCGAGGACATCGTGGCCAATGTGCCCAAGGCACGCCACGCCGTCCTGCTGTCCGCGGACGGCCTTCCCCGTGGTGCGACCGACGGCATGTCAGAGAAGGACGTGCGGACGATCTCCGCCGCCATGGCGGGCATGCAGTCGCTCAGCCGCGCGACCTCCCACTTCGCCGGGCCGGGGGAGGACAGGCAGTGGAACCAGACGATCATCGAGTTCTCGCACGGGTGGATCTTCCTCATCGGCGCCGGGCAGGGGGCCTATCTGGCCGCGGCTGCGGCACCGGACGTGGACATGCAGCAGATCTCCTTCCGCATGCACCGGCTCGTCGCCCGGCTCGGCAACAACCTCACCTCGCCGCCCCGGGTGCACGCCGAGGACGGCGGACAGGACCGCGGCCGGCACGGCGGGGCGGCGGGGAGCGGCAGCGGAATCCCGATCGCCGACCTCGACGAGGTGATCGGTGAGGTGCACGGCGCCCGGCACGCGGTGCTGCTCGGCGCCGACGGCCTGCCCCGCGGCGCGACCTCGGGCATGAGCCAGGACCTCGCGGACACCATCTCGGCGGCCATGACCGGCATCCACGCCTACAGCCGGGCCACGGCCCAGTTCGCCGGTGTCCAGCAGGACGCGGCCTGGCGCCAGACGGTCATCGAGTTCCAGCACGGGTGGATCTTCCTGATCGCGGCCGGCCGCGGCGCCTTCCTGGCGGCGGCCGCTCAGCACGACGCCGACATCGAGGAGTTCACCACCCGGCTGCATCAGGTCGTGCCGAGCCTGGGCGCCCATCTGGCACCGCGCGGGGAGGCGAGCCGCACGTGAGCGACGAGCCGGACGAGGAACTGGAGCTGACCTCGGCGTTAGTCCCGCTCTTCGTGATCGCGAACGGGGGCTCCCTGCCCCCGGAGCACGCCTACGAGCGAACGGCCCTGGTGTCCGCGAGCGAGGGCGCCGCCGCCTCGGTGCGCACGCTCTCGCCGGAGGCCCGCCAGGTTCTGGACCTCGTCATGGACGGCTTCCTGTCCGTGGCCGAGGTGGCCGCCCACACGCATCTGCCGCTGGGGGTCGTACGGATCCTCCTGGCGCAGATGGAGGACAGCGGTCTGATCGTCGTGCGGAAACCCGTTCCGCGCGCCGAACGTGTCGACCGAGATGTGCTGAACGCCGTGCTCGACGGCCTCAGAGCCCGATTCGGAGCGTGATTCGTGTACCTGGATTCAGGCGTCCGCACCGCGGTGAAGGTGCTCGTGGTGGGGCACTTCGGCGTCGGCAAGACCACGTGCATCGGCAGCATCTCGGAGATCGAGCCGCTGCGGACGGAGGAAGAGATCACCGAGGCCAGCGAGGGGTTCGACGACCTGTCGGGCACCCCCGACAAGACCACCACCACGGTCGCCATGGACTTCGGCCGCCTCACCATCAACGACGAGGTGGTGCTGTACCTGTTCGGCACGCCCGGCCAGGAGCGCTTCAAGGAGATGTGGGAGGAGCTGTCCCGGGGCGCCCTGGGCGCGCTCGTCCTCGTCGACCCCGAGCGGCTCTCCGAGTCCTTCCCCGTGCTCGACCTGGTGGAGCGGTTCGGTCTGACCTACGCCATCGGCGTCAACCACTTCGACGGCACGCCCGGCTACCCGCTCGAGGAGGTGCGCGAGGCGCTCAACCTGTCCGCGTCCACCCCCGTCGTCCCCTGCGACGTCCGCGACCAGCAGTCAGCGGCCCACGCCCTCATCACCCTCGTGCGCCACCTACTGTCCCTCATCGACTAGGAGCCCCCCGCTCATGCAGCAGCGATCCGGCATGCAGGGGCCACCCCCCGGGTGCCCCGCGCACGGCAACGTCCAGCTCTACGGCCCCCAGTTCGGTTCCGATCCCGACGGCCACTACGCCCACCTGCGCTCGCTCGGCCCGAGCGCCCCGGTCGACATCGCGCCGGGCGTCCAGGTCGAGCTGGTCACCAGCTATGACGCCGCCCTGTACATCCTGCAGAACCCCGCGTCGTTCGTCCGCGACGCGCGGCGCTGGAACGCGCTCAACGAGGGCCGCGTCCCCGAGGACAGCCCGGCGCTGCCCATGATGGCGTACCGGCCCAACGCGCTGTTCAGCGACGGCGCGGCGCACGCCCGGCTGCGCCAGGCCGTCACCGACAGCCTGGCCACGGTCAACGAGCTGCAGCTGGTGCGCCAGACGCAGGCCTCGGCCGACTACCTGATCAGCCGCTTCAGCTCCGAGCGGCTCGGCCAGGCCGAGTTGATGGCGGAGTACGCGCAGCCGCTGCCGCTGCTGGTCTTCAGCGACCTGTTCGGCTGCCCTCCGGAGATCGGCGACCGGGTCATCACCGGCATCAGCGGCATCTTCGCCGGCACCCAGGGCGCCGACCAGGTGCTGGGGGAGGCGCTGGCGGAGCTGATCGCCATCAAGCGCCGGACCCCGGGCGAGGACCTGACGACCCGTCTGATGCAGCACGAGGCGCAGCTGTCCGACGAGGAGGTACTGCACCAGCTGGTGACCCTGCTCTCCGGGGGCACCGCGCCGCTGGCCGCGGCGATCGGCACCAGCAGCGCGCTGATCCTCGGCGAGGAGTGGCGGTCCGGGCTGCCGGTGGAGGACGCCGTCACCCAGGTCCTGTGGAACTACGCGCCCATCGCCAACTACGCCGTCCACTACCCCACGCACGACGTGGAGTTGGGCGGACGCGTGCTCAGGGCGAACGACCCGGTGCTGATCTCCTTCGCGGCCGCCAACACCGACCCCCGGCTGGCCGAGCACCGCGAACAGCTCAGCGCCAAGGCCCACCTCGCCTTCGGCGCCGGGCCGCACGCCTGCCCCGCCAAGGACCCGGCGTTCCAGATCGCCGTCACCGCCGTGGAGTCCCTCCTCAACCGGCTCCCCGACATCGAGGTCCGCGCCCCCTTCAAGGACTTGAGCTGGGTGCCGGCCCCCTGGAGCCGGTCCCTGGTGGCGCTGCCGGTCCGGTTCAGCCCGCGCACCATCGCGCCGGCGCCCGCTCGGAAAGCGGAACCGCGCGCAGCCGCCCCGGAAACCCCGGCCGCGGCCGCGCCCCGGTCGGCGCAGCAGGGCGCGCCGAAGCACAAACCCGGCCTGTTCAGCCGCTTCCTGGCATGGACCAGGGGAGAGTGACGAAGGCAACTTCATCATTGAATAGTCCGATTGTATGTGCGCATCAAGCGGAGGGTATGCATGGCGGCTGATGCCTAGGTGAAGAAAGGGCCGTAGTGGAGACTGCGACAACTCCGCCAGCTGACAGACGTTTTGCCGTCTCGCTCTTCTCCCGACTGCGGACGGCGAAGGGACAGGCCAACCCGTTCCCGATCTACGCGGAGCTCCGCTCCCGGGGTGAGGTGGCCGCCGCACCCTGGGGCGGACACCTCGTCACCGGATTCGACGTGTGCGACCAGGTCCTGCGCAGCAGGGCCTGGCTGGAGCCCGATGCGCGATGGCGCGAGCAGCAGGGGGACGGCACCCGCTGGATGGCGCCCTCCTCCCGGGAGATGAGCCGCACCCTGCCCGCCCTCAACCCCCCGGAGCACACCTTGGTGCGGCGCTCGGCGGGCATGTTCGACCGCGGCACTCTGGAGGAACTGCGCGGCACCGTGGCCCGGTTCACCACCCGGCTCCTCGACACCCTCGCCGAGCGGCTGCACGACGGCGAGGCCGACTTCAACGCCCTGGTCGGCGAGGAGTTGCCGGTCGCCGCCATCGGGCACTGGCTCGGGCTGCCCACCGCCGACTTCCCCAGGCTGCGCGAGCTGACGCACGACCAGGTGTTCACCCAGGAACTCCTGCCGTCCGCCAGCCAGTTGGCGCTGTCGGACGCGGCCACCGCCGAACTGCGCGACTACTTCACGGATCTGGTGCGCGAGCGGCGCGCTCATCCGGGGGAGGACCCCGTCTCCCGCTGGATACGGGTGTGGGACACCATGGAGAGCGACCGCGACAGGGCCGACCGGGCGGTCTACTTCCTCGCCCTGTTCGTCCTGCTGGCCGCCCTGGAGACCACCTCCACGCTGCTGTCCACCATGACCCTGCTGGTCCTGGAGCACCCTCGGCAGTGGCACCGGCTCACGCTCCAGCCCGACCTGGTGCCCGCCGCCGTCGAAGAATCGTTGCGCTACGACCCGCCCACCCATGTGATCAGCCGGGTCGCCTCGCAGGACTGCGTGCTGGGCGGCGTCGAGGTCCGCAAGGACGAGATGGTCCACCTGATGGTCGGGGCGGCCAACCGCGACCCGGCCCGGCACGAGGACCCCGAGCTGTTCAACCTGCACCGCAGACCGGGGCACCTCGCGTTCAGCGGCGGCATCCACTACTGCCTCGGGGCACCGCTGGCCCGCCTGGAGGCCCAGACCCTGCTCCACCACCTGGTCACGCGCTTCCCGCGCCTGACCCTCGTGCGCCGGCCGACGTGGGCCCCGCGCGTGGCTTTCCGACGACTGCTGAACCTGGACGTCACCCTCTCATGACCGACACAGCCGACATGGCCGATCCGTACCGCCCGTTCGTCTGCAAGGCGCTCCGCGCCGACCTGGACGGTGCCGTCCTCCGGGTCGAGCTGGGCGCCTCGCCGCAGGACGGCACGCTGACCGTCGCCGCCCTCGACGACCTCCTCGCCCTGCTCGACGGCCTCCACGAGCGGCCGGACGTCAGGGTCCTGCTCCTCACGGCGGCCGGCGACGACTTCTCCCTCGGCGCCGAGCGCACCGAGTACCAGGCGGCGCTCGCGGACGACCCCAGCGGCGCCGCGCTGCGCCGTATCGCCGACAAGGCGTACCGGGTGTGCGACGCCCTGGAGAGCACCCACGCGGTCACCATCGCCCGGCTCCAGGGCAAGGTCATCGGCGCCGGACTCGCCCTGGCCTCCTACTGCGACCTGCGCGCGGGCGCGGAGGACTGCCGGTTCCGCATGCCCGAGATCGGCCTCGGCCTGCCGCCCGCGTGGGGCGGCGCCATGGGCCGGCTGATCGCCGAGGCGGGCGCCGCCCGGATCCGCGAACTCATGCTCACCTGCGAGGTGTTCGACGCGGCCACCGCCCACCGGATCGGCCTGCTGCACAAGGTCGCTCCGCCGGGCGGACTGGACGCGGTGATCAGCGCCTGGACGAGACCGCTGGTGCGGCGCCCGCCCGAGGCCCTGACCCTCACCAAGCGCATGCTGACCGGCTACGCCCGCGCCGCCCGCACCGCCGACGTGGCCCTGCTCGACGCCCACCTGCTCACCGGCGGGCTGGGCCTGGCGTCGCGTACCTGACCGGGCAGGCCCGGCTCACCGGTGCGCCGAGGCCGCTTTGGCCCGGGAGCGGTAGACGACGTAGGGGCGCACGACATAGCCGAGGGGGACGGCGAAGGCGTGCACCAGGCGGCTGAAGGGCCACAGCGCGAACAGGGCCAGGGCCAGCAGGGCATGGCACTGGTACACGAGCGGTGCGTGCGCCATGGCGCCGACGTCGGGATCGAGCGCGAACAGGCTGCGGAACCAGACGGCGACGCCCAGCCGGTAGTCGTAGGGGTTGGTCACCGAGGAGGCGGTGGCGGTCAGGCCCGCGAGCAGGACCAGCGCGAGCAGCGGGAGGACCGCCCGGTCGCTGCGGCTGCTCGCGCGCCGTACGGCGGGCACCCGCAGCCGGCGGTACAGCAGCAGCCCGAGGCCGGTGGCCGCGGCGAGGCCCGCCGCACCGCCCATGCCCAGGGCGACCGCGTGATACTGGGCCTCGCTGATCCGCAGCCGCCGGGTCAGCGACTCCGGGACCAGCAGGCCCATCACATGTCCGCCGGCGACGAGGAACAGGGCGTAGTGGAACAGCGGCCCCGCCACCCGCAGCAGCCGGGACTCGTGGAGCTGGCTGGAGCGGGTGGTGAAGCCGAAGCGGTCGTACCGGTAGCGCCAGGCCGTGCCGGCGACCAGCACGGCGAGGGCGAGGTAGGGCAGCACGCCCCACAGCGCGATCCGCAGATGTGTCATCGGCGTACTCCTTCGTCGCCCCGGGCGTGCGGGAGCGGGTACGGCACGGGAGCCGGGCGTTCCTGCGGGGGAACCGGCGCCGGCGGTGCGGCCGGCAGCGTGGCCCGGACCGCGCGGACCACGTCGGCATAGCCGCTGCCGTAGGCGTCGAGGCCGCGGGCGAGCAGGTCGAGGGCGCCGCGGTGCTCGGCCAGCACCGCCCGGCCCGGCGCGGGGCAGCGCGCCGCGAACTCCAGCATGGCGGGGAGGTGGTCGGGCAGTTCCCCCCGGGCCGGTTCCCAGCCGTGCTGCCGGTAACGGGCCTTGAGCGCGGCGAGGGAGGCGCCCCGGCGGCGGGTGTCACCATCGGTGTAGTGGGTCAGGTACAGGGTGCGGCGGCGGCTGCGGTCGAAGGTCGCCACGTAGCGCGCCGACAGCTCCAGTTGCGGGACGCCCGCCGTGGACCGGCAGAACGCCCGCAGCAACTCGATGTGCGTGCCCGGGAGTCGTCCGAGGGCCTCGGCGACGCGGTCCCGGCGTTCCGGCCAGTCCTCGCCGGGGTGGTCGAGGAGCAGGGCGGCGGCCTGGTGCACCACCCGGAGCAGCTGGCTCACCGCGCCGCTCCTCCACCGTCGGGGAACAGGCCGCGCGGGCGGCCCCGGCCGTCCCAGTTCAGCAGGTTGACTCGGCCGCGCAGCGCGCCGCCGCCCGTCCCGGCGGCGGCGGGCGGCGCGTGGAAGGCCGCCGCGTCGAGCATCCCGGGCCCTCCCGCGTGGTCCAGGCTGCAGCCGGCCCCGGCGGAGCCGTCCGCGCCGGCGCCGGCGGCGTACGCGGTCGGGACGACGTAGCGCTCCTCGTACTTGGCGAGCGCCAGCAGCCGGTACATCGCCTCCAGGGCAGGTTCCGTCAGGCCCACGCCGCGGGCGATGGCGGGGTCGCGTTCCTCGCCGAGGTTGACGCGCCGCATGTGCGCCCGCATCGCGGCCAGCCGGCACAGCGCTGCCTCCACGGGGGCGGGGTCGCCCGCGGTGAACAGCCCGGCGAGATAGCCGAGGGGGATGCGCAGCGCGTCGATCGCGCCGAAGAGCGCCGACGGGTCCTCGCCGTCGTGGCCGCTGCGGGTGAGCGCCTCGACGACGGGCGAGAGCGGCGGCACGTACCAGACCATCGGCATCGTCCGGTACTCCGGGTGCAGCGGCAGCGCGATCCGGTAGGTGGTGATCAGGTCCCGGACCGGGGAGCGGCGGGCCGCGGTGATCCAGTCGTGCGGGATGCCCGACTGCTCGGCCGCCCGCACCACCGCCGGGTCGTACGGGTCGAGGAAGCAGCCCAACTGGGCCTCGTACAGGTCGCGTTCCTCGGGCACGGCGGCCGCCTCGCCGACCCGGTCGGCGTCGTACAGCATGACGCCGAGGTAGCGCAGCCGGCCCACGCAGGTCTCCGAGCACACGGTGGGCTCGCCGGCCTCGATCCGCGGATAGCAGAAGGTGCACTTCTCGGCCTTGCCGGTGGCGTGGTTGAAGTACACCTTCTTGTACGGGCAGCCGCTCACGCACATCCGCCAGCCGCGGCAGCGGTCCTGGTCGACCAGGACGATGCCGTCCTCGATCCGCTTGTACAGCGCGCCGGACGGGCAGACCGCCACGCACGTGGGGTTGAGGCAGTGCTCGCAGATGCGCGGCAGATGGAACATGAACGCCTGCTCGTACTCCAGCCGGACCCGCTCGTTCATCTGCCGCAGCACGGGGTCGCCGGCCAGGTGGTCCGGGCCGCCGCCGAGGTCGTCGTCCCAGTTGGGGCCCCAGGTGACGGCGGTGGGGCGGCCGTCGATCAGGGAGCGCGGGCGGGCCGTGGGCAGGTCGTCGCCGAGCGGGGCCGAGATCAGGGTGTCGTAGTCGTAGGTCCACGGCTCGTAGTAGTCGTCCAACGAGGGCAGTTCGGGGTTGGCGAACAGCCGTGCCAGTCGGCGGGCCCGGCCCCCGGCGCGCGGTACCAGCCGGCCCCGGGCGTCCCGCCGCCAGCCGCCGCGCCAGCGCTCCTGGTCCTCGTGCCCGCGGGGGTAGCCCTGCCCGGGGCGGGTCTCGACGTTGTTGAACCACGCGTACTCGGTGCCCCTGCGGTTGGTCCAGGTCTGTTTGCAGGTGACCGAGCAGGTGTGGCAGCCGATGCACTTGTCGAGGTTCATGACCATGGCGACCTGTGCCATACAGCGCATGTCAGTACTGCACCTCCTGCGCGCGGCGGCGGATCACGGTGCGGGCGTCGCGCTGGTTGCCGGTGGGGCCGTAGTAGTTCGGGGCGAACGACAACTGGGCGTAGCCGCCGATGAGATGGGTGGGCTTGACGAGGATGCGGGTGAGGGCGTTGTGGACACCGCCGCGCCGGCCGGTGGCCGCGGAGCGCGGCACGTTCACCAGGCGCTCCTGCACGTGGTACATGAACACGGTGCCGGGCGGCATGCGGTGCGAGACCACCGCGCGGGCCACCACCACCCCGTTGGGGTTGACCGCCTCCACCCAGTCGTTGTCGGCGGCGCCGATCGCCTCGGCGTCGGCGACGCTCAGCCAGATGACCGGCCCGCCGCGGGCCAGGGTCTGCATGATCAGGTTCTCCTGGTACTCCGAGTGGATCGACCACTTGGAGTGCGGGGTGAGATAGCGGACCTCCACCTCGCGCTCACCGGCGTACAGCGCCGGCGAGAGGTCCAGGGGCGGCCGGTAGACGGGCAGTTGCTCGCCCAGTTCGGCCATCCAGTCGTGGTCGAGATAGAAGTGCTGGCGGCCCGTCAGGGTATGCCAGGGCTTGAGGTGCTCGGTGTTGACCGTGAAGGGCGAGTAGCGCCGGTCGGGGGCCTCCTTGCCGGACCACTCGAAGCTGGTGCCGACCTGCACCGGCCGGTCCTGGGTGTCGGAGAACACCACGCGCCGCTCGTGCACCGCCTCGGCGAGCGCCGCGAACCCGCTGCCCGGGCCGCACCGCTCGGCGAGCCGCTCGAACCCCTCGGCCGCCAGGCGCCCGTTGGTGGTGCCGGACAGCGCGAGAATCGCCTCGCACAGCTTGACGTCGGTGTCCAGCAGCGGCCGCCCGCCCGCCGCCCCGGAGCGGGCGGTGCCGCAGCGGGCGGCCAGCCAGCGGGCCTCCGCCACCGGCCGCACGGTGACGCCCTTCACCGTCATGCCGTGCTCCTCGACGAGCGGTCCGAGCGCGGCGAGCCGCTCCGCGACGGCGCCGTAGTCGCGCTCGACCACGGTGAAGTGCGGGAGATTGCGTCCGGGCCGGGGGGTGCCGCCCTCGCGCCAGTCGGACGCCGTGCCGCCGGGCTGGGCGGTCTCGCCGGGGGTGTCGTGCTGCTGGGGGGTGGCCACCAGGTCGTACGCCGTGCCCAGCCGGTCCCGGGCGAGTTCGCTGAACCGGGCGGCCAGCGCGTGGAAGGTCTCGAAGTCCGTGCGGGCCTCCCAGGGGGGGCTGATCGCCGGCGAGAACGCGTGCACGTAGGGGTGCATGTCGGTGCTGGACAGGTCGTGCTTCTCGTACCAGGTGGCGGCCGGGAGCACCAGGTCGGCCATGAGCGTGGTCGACGTCATCCGGAAGTCCAGCGCGAGCAGCAGGTCGAGCTTGCCGCGCGGCGCCTCGGCGTGCCAGACGACGTCCCGCGGCCGGGCCTCGGGCGGCGCCTGTTCGGCCTGCGCGTTGTCGCTCGCGCCCAGCAGATGGCGCAGGAAGAACTCGTTGCCCTTGGCCGAGGAGCCGATCAGGTTGGCCCGCCAGACGGTGAGCACGCGCGGCCAGTTGGCCGGGTCGTCCGGATCCTCGCACGCGAACCCCAGTTTCCCGGAGGCGAGTTGGGCGGCGACCCACTCGTCCGGCTCGTGCCCGCTGTCCCGCACCGCGCGGCCCAGCTCCAGCGGGTTCGCCGTGAAGGCGGGCGCGGTGGGCATCCAGCCGAGCCGCATCGACTGGGCCACCAGGTCCGCCGTGTGCCGCCCGGCGAACAGGCCCCGGCCGGTGGGCGAGGCGAGCGCGTCGGCGCCGTGCGGGTCGTAGCGCCACTGGTCGGTGTGCAGGTACCAGTACGGCGTCCCCGCCATCTGCCGGGACGGGCGCACCCAGTCGGCGGCCGACTGCAGCTGCTGCCAGCCGGTGTACGGGCGCACCTTCTCCTGGCCGACGTAGTGCGCCCAGCCGCCGCCGTTGACGCCCTGGCAGCCGGTGAGCAGCAGCAGGGTGAGGAAGGAGCGGTAGATCGTGTCCGAGTGGAACCAGTGGTTGGTGCCGGCGCCCATCACGATCATGCAGCGGCCGCGGCTCTTCTCCGCGGTGTCCGCGAACTCCCGGGCCAGGCGCTCCACCGCGGCGGCCGGCACCGAGGTGATCGCCTCCTGCCAGGCGGGCGTGTACGGCTGCGCCGCGTCCGCGTAGCCGGTGGGCCACGCCCCGGGCAGCCCCTCGCGGCCGACGCCGTACTGGGCGAGCAGCAGGTCGAACACGGTCGTGACCCGCCGTCCGGCCAGCTCGCGCACCGGCACCCCGCGGACCGCGGGCGGCTGCCCGTCGAAGCGGGGCAGCAGCACCCGGGCGGTCGCCATGCCCGGTCCGTACAAGGTGAGTTCGGGGTCGAGGTCGCCGAGGTCCAGGTTCCAGCGGCCCTCGCCGCGCTTGGACCAGCGTTCGCCCAGGGTGCCGTTGGGGACGACCGGGCGGCCGGATGCGGCGTCCAGGAGCACCGGCTTCCACGCGGCCTCCTCCTCGTCCTCCTCGCCGAGCCCGAGCACGGCCGCCGTGACGAACTTGCCCGGCACCAGGCCGTCGTCCCGCTCCTCGAGCTCCACCAGGAAGGGCAGGTCGGTGAAGCGGCGGACGTAGTCGGCGAAGTACGGCACCCGCCGCCGCACGAAGCACTCGGTGAGGATCACGTGCCCCATCGCCAGCGCCAGGGCGCCGTCGGTGCCCGGATGCGGATGCAGCCACTCGTCCGCGAACTTGGTCGCGTCGGAGTAGTCCGGGGACACCACCACGACCTTCTGCCCGCGATAGCGGGCCTCGGCCATCCAGTGGGCGTCCGGCGTCCTGGTCACCGGCACGTTGGAGCCCCACAGCATCAGATACGCGGCGTCCCACCAGTCCCCGGACTCCGGTACGTCCGTCTGGTCGCCGAAGACCTGTGGCGAGGCGATCGGCAGGTCGGCGTACCAGTCGTAGAACGACAGCATCGGCGCGCCGATCAGGGACATGAACCGCGCGCCGACCGCGTGCGAGGCCATCGACATCGCCGGGATCGGGGAGAACCCGGCGATCCGGTCGGGGCCGTGCGCGGCGATGGTGTGCACGTGCGCCGCCGCCGCGATCTCCAGCGCCTCCTCCCAGCCGATGCGCACCAGGCCGCCCTTGCCGCGCGCCGACTGGTAGCGCCGCCGTTTCTCCGGGTCCCCGGTCACCTCGGCCCACGCGGCCACGGGATCGCCGAGCCGGTCGCGGGCCTCGCGGTACAACTCCAGGAGCACACCCCGCACATGCGGGTGGCGCACCCGGGTGGGCGAGTAGGTGTACCAGGAGAACGAGGCGCCTCGTGGGCAGCCCCGCGGCTCGTACTCGGGCCGGTCCGGCCCGGTCGACGGATAGTCCGTCTCCTGGGTCTCCCAGGTGATCAGGCCGTCCTTGACGTACACCTTCCACGAGCACGAACCGGTGCAGTTCACGCCGTGGGTGGAGCGCACCACCCTGTCGTGGGCCCAGCGCTCCCGGTAGGGCGCGTCGTTGACGGCCTGATCGGTGCGGAACACCGCTCTCAGATCGGGAGTCGACGCGGTGCGCCGCAGTATCCCGCCGGCCCGCAGCAACTGGTCGGCGGCGAGAGCCGCCACCCGTTCCGCTTCCCGCCGGGCACCGCGCCGTCCCACGTGGTCACTCCTCTCCGAAGCCGGTGGTTCCGCTTCCACCACCCTGCGCCATCGTCGCGCTTCGGAGTCGAGTGACTACGCACTGTTGATCGTGCCTAGAACGGACTTTTTCTTGCCCTTTGCAATAGTTGTGTTCGCCATGAACCGTCAGGTCGTGGCCGTGGCCGGAACCCGCCGGGTCCGCAGCCTGAGGACCCGCTCGGCGTGGTGCTCCTCGTGCAGGTCGATGCGGCGGGCGGTGAGCAGGTGACGCAGGCTGATGATGCCCTCGACGCGCGGGCGCTCCTCCCGGCTGACCACCAGCAGCCGCGTGACCTCGTGCCGTGCCATGCGGTTGGCGAGCGCGCGCAGGGTCTCGTCGGGGTGGCCCACGACGGCGGGCCGGGCCAGCTCACGCAGCGGGGTGGGGTCGGCGGGGTCCGCGTGGATCAGCTGCCCGCGCGTGACGACGCCGGCCAGGTCGCCGTCCGGGCCCAGCACCGGGTACAGGCGCTGGGCGAGCAGCCCGTCGGGATCGCCCGCGTCGTGTGCGGCGCGCAGCAGCGCGGTGACCTCGCCGGCGGTGCGGCCGGCGTCCAGGGTGACCCCGGCGGGCGTCTCCAGCTGCCGCACCAGGTGCACCTCGAGCGGGTCCACGGAGTACTCGCGGGTGAGGTGCAGACCCCGCCGGGCGAGCTTCTCGGTGAGCACGGACCGCTTCAGCAGCACCACCGAGAGGAGATAGGCGGACGACGCCGTGATGACCATGGGGATCAGCGCGTTGACCTCATGGGTGAGCTCCAGGCAGAAGACGATGCCGGTGAGCGGGGAGCGCATCACTCCGCCGAGCACCCCGGCGAGCGAGACCAGCGCCCAGAACCCGGGGCTGACGTGCGGGAAGACCAGGGCCTCGGCCGCTCCCAGGGCGCCGCCGACCATGAACATCGGGGCGAGCACGCCGCCGGAGGTGCCCGAACCCAGGGACAGGCCCCAGATGAGGGTCTTGACCACGAGGATGCCGATGATCAGTCCGGTCGTGGCGTGCCCGGTGAGCAGCGCGCCGATGACGTCGTACCCGACTCCGAGCGCGCGCGGCTCGACCAGGCCGCCCAGGCCGATCACGGCGCCGCCGATCGCCGGCCACCACATCCAGTGGATGCGCAACCGGGAGAACGCGTCCTCGGAGAAGTAGACGAGGGCGGTGGCGCCCACCGCGAGCAGTCCGGCCGCCGCGCCCGCGACCAGGCACAGCCCGTAGGCCGGCATGGCGATATGGGCGGGCACGTGGGCGCCGCCGAACAGCGGGTCGGTGCCGAGGATCGGCCCGCGCACCAGGGTGGCGGTGACGGCGGCGACGGCGACCGGGAGGTAGGAGCGGGGCCGCCACTCGAACAGGAGCAGCTCCACCGCGAGCAGGATGGAGGCGAGCGGCGCGTTGAAGGTCGCCGCCATCCCCGCCGCCGAGCCCGCGACCAGCAGCGCCTTGCGCTCGTCCGTGGTCACCCGCAGGAACTGCGCCAGCAGGGAGCCGACCGCCCCGCCGGTCATGATGATCGGGCCCTCCGCACCGAACGGCCCGCCGGTGCCGATGGATATCGCGGCCGAGGCGGGCTTCAGCACGGCGACGCGCGGCTGCACCCGGCTGCCGCCCACGAGGATCGACTCGATGGCCTCGGGCATGCCGTGGCCGCGAATCTTCTCGGAGCCGTAGCGCGCCATCAGCCCGATGACCAGGCCGCCCACCACCGGCATCACCAGCACCAGCCATCGGTGCGGGGTGTCGGCGGGCACGGCGGAGCCGAAGGAGAACCGGCCGTGGAAGCACACGTTCGTGATCAGCGCGATCAGCTTCAGCAGCCCGGCCGCCACCAGCGCGGCGGCGGCTCCGACGGGCACGGCCAGCGCGGTGATGACGACGACCCGCGGGGGCACGTGGAAGTCGCCGAGGTGCGGGATCTTCAGGGACGGCAGATGCCGGGTGGGGGAGTGGGCTCTCGTGGCGGTCTTTGCGGACATGGTGGCTCCGTCGTCGTGAGGGTGCGGCGGCAGGGGCTGGTCGCGGGCAGCGCTGACCGCGAAAGGAAAAGGGCATGGGCATGGCCGACGGACGCGCCTCGTCGCGCGTCCGCCGAAGAGCAGGGGGCCGGGCTGTCAGCCGGTCACGGCAGCAGCACGGACCGAGTCGACCCGCCCGGAGCGCAGGATGCGCATCCGGTGACCGCCGCACACCCGGCAGGTGTTCGCCGTGAGCGGGGAGGGCACCCGTGGACCGCCGGGCACCTGATACTGGGTGCGCAGGCGGCCCTGGGCGTCCCGGACATGCAGGATGTCGTAGGCGCCCTCCCAGGCGTGCCCGCAGCGCAGGCACACGAACGCATAGGCTTCGCGTATCGGCTCGGATCTCATCGTCATCACCTCTGCACCGGAGTCGTCGCGCCCGCACGACCCGGTAGCCCGTAGCTTATCATTGCATTCTGCAATGGTCACCTGGGGTGACGGGGGGCACCCGAATCGTGGACGGTTCAGCAGGAGTGCAAGGAGTCGAGGAGTCCATGACGCGGCAGGACGGCGGCGACAGCGGCCCGCAGCGCGCCCCGGCGCACGAGAGCGCCTCCGACGAGGCACTGGACCGGGAGGCGGAGCAGGTGACCCTGGCGGTGATGGCGGCCTCCCGGCTGATCGTGGCGCTCTCCGCCCGCGCCCTCGCCTCCGTCGACGTGCCGCTGACCCTGCCCCAGCTGCGCTCCCTGGTTGCCCTGCACGGCTGCGGCCCGATCAAGCTGGCCGCCATGGCCGCCACGCTGGGCGTCACGCCGTCCACCGCGCTGCGCATGGTCGAGCGCCTGGAGACGCTCGGCCTCACCGACCGGCGGGTCAACCCGGACAACCGCCGCGAGGTCGTGCTGCGGCTGACCACCGCGGGGGAGGAGCTGGTGGACCGCGTGCTGAGCCACCGGCGTGCCGAGATCCGCGCGCTCGTCGGGCGCCTGCCCGAACGGGAGCGGGCCGGGCTCGTGCCCGCGCTCACCGCGCTGACGGCGGCCGCGGGCAGCCTGGACCCCGGCCTGGACCCGGACGCCGAGGCGGGCCGGCTCGCCGGCATGGTGGACGATCCGCTGAACCCGGCCCCCTGACGGGGCCGCGGCGGCCGCGACCGGCAACCGTGACATCATCGGCCCGGGTCGGGACCCCGGCCGTGCGCGGCGTACCCTTCACAGCCGTATTCACCGCCGTACCCTTCGCAGCCGTAGCACCCCCCTCAGCCGCACAAGGAGCACGATGAACCCCGCTCTCACCGCCCCCGCGGTGGGCACCGCCCTGCTGGACGACTTCTCACTGGAGATGACCGGCAAGGACGTGCCCGGGCTGGAGGAGGCGCAGGGCAGCATTCCGCGGGGCACCCGCATCAACATCACCTTTCTCGCGGGCGAGGACCACGGCATGCGGCTGGCGGCGGCCCGCGCGGTCAAACGGCTCGGCTTCGTCCCCGTGCCGCACATCTCCGCGCGCCGCCTGCCCTCCCGCGGCGCCCTGGAGGAGTTCCTGTCCGGGCTGGCCGCGGACGGCACCGCGGGCAATGTCTTCGTCGTCGGCGGCGACCCCGCCCGGCCCGAGGGACCGTACGAGGACGCCCTCGCCGTCATCCGCACCGGACTGCTGCAGCGCCACGGCGTCCGGCACATCGGCATCAGCGGCTATCCGGAGGGCCACCCCGCGATCACCGATCACACGCTGTGGTCGGCGCTCACCGACAAGGCGGCGGCGATCCGCGCCCACCGGTTCACCGGCGACGTCATCACCCAGTTCGGCTTCGACGCCGACGCGGTGCTCGGCTGGCTGGAGGCCGTGCGCGCCCGGGGCGTGCATCTGCCCGTGCGCATCGGCGTGCCCGGCCCGGCGGGCGTGCGCCGGCTGCTCGGCTACGCCACCCGGTTCGGCGTCGCCACCAGCGCCTCGGTCGCCCGCAAGTACGGCTTCTCGCTGACCAACCTGATGGGCACGACCGGCCCGGACCGCTTCCTGCACGCGCTGGCCGGCCGCTACGACCCCACGCGGCACGGCGAGGTCAAGGTGCACTTCTACACCTTCGGCGGCCTGCGGGCCACGTCGGAGTGGATCAACGGGTTCCGCCTGCGCGGCTGACCCGGCGAGACCGCCGGCCCCGGGGAGCGGGACGCTCGACCGGCGGCCGGTGTGCTGCCGTCGTACCGCCCGCCTGGAGGGATCTCAGCGGGCGGCCCTCCCCCGGAGCACCGCCCGCGCGGCGCCCACCAGCAGCGGGCCCGAGGCCAGCACGGCGGCCAGGGCACCGAAGCCGTAGGTGAGGGTCGCTGTGGAGGCGACGGCGGCGACCAGCAGGGGGCCGCCCGCGTCGCCCAGTTCGCGGCCCAGTTCCGCGGCGCCCATGGTCTGGCCCAGCCGCTCGCGGGGCGTGGCCGAGGCGAGGGCCGCGAAGCCGAGCGGGGTGATCAGGCCGGTGCCGG
>NZ_JBLEBI010000127.1:0-20130 GCF_047340315.1 Streptomyces sp. AF1A | reverse complement strand
TTCTCGTGGTCGACCTTGTGGGTGCCGAAGGTCTCGACGAAGAGGCCGACGGGCTCGGCCTTGCCGATCGCGTAGGCCACCTGGACCTCGCAGCGGGAGGCCAGGCCCGCGGCCACCACGTTCTTCGCGACCCAGCGCATCGCGTACGCCGCCGAGCGGTCCACCTTGGACGGGTCCTTGCCCGAGAACGCGCCGCCGCCGTGGCGGGCCATGCCGCCGTACGTGTCGATGATGATCTTCCGGCCGGTCAGCCCCGCGTCGCCCATCGGCCCGCCGATCTCGAAGCGGCCGGTCGGGTTGACCAGCAGCCGGTAGCCCTCGGTGTCCAGCTTGATGCCCTCGTCCAGCAGCGCCTTCAGCTCCGGCTCGACGACGAACTCGCGGATGTCGGGGGCGAGCAGCGACTCCAGGTCGATGTCGGAGGCGTGCTGGGAGGAGACGACGACCGTGTCGAGGCGGACGGCCTTGTCGCCGTCGTACTCGATGGTGACCTGCGTCTTGCCGTCCGGGCGCAGGTAGGGGATGGTGCCGTTCTTGCGGACGTCGGAGAGCCGCTTGGACAGGCGGTGCGCCAGGAAGATCGGCAGCGGCATCAGCGTCGGGGTCTCGTCGGACGCGTAGCCGAACATCAGGCCCTGGTCGCCCGCGCCCTGCCGGTCCAGCTCGTCGTCGTCGCCCTCGACCCGGGTCTCGTACGCCGCGTCCACGCCCTGCGCGATGTCCGGGGACTGCGCGCCGATGGACACCGACACGCCGCAGGAGGCGCCGTCGAAGCCCTTCTTGGAGGAGTCGTAGCCGATCTCCAGGATCTTGCTGCGGACGAGGGTCGCGATGTCCGCGTACGCCTTGGTGGTGACCTCGCCGGCCACGTGCACCAGGCCGGTGGTGATGAGCGTCTCCACGGCGACCCGGGAGGTCGGGTCCTCACGCAGGAGCGCGTCGAGAATGGTGTCGCTGATCTGGTCAGCGATCTTGTCGGGGTGACCCTCGGTCACGGACTCCGAGGTGAACAGGCGACGGGACACAACGCTCCCTGTGGTTGCAGCGGCTGCTGGCTGATCATTTGCGGACGACGCGGGGCTGCGCCCGGCGTCGGCCGTGAACAGTTTATCGGGCGCACTCGGCCGATGGGCCACCGTCTCGCCTCTCGGGAGCGCTGTGACCTGCGGCACGGGCATTCTGCACAACACCGGGCGGCCTGGCCAGGGTCGCCGCGGGCGATTTCGGCGTGGCGTGCACCTGCCGCCGCATTCGCCCGGACGCCCGCCGGGCCTTAGCCCAGGCGCCGTACGACCAGGTCCCAGACGGTGTCGGCCAGGGCCTCCTTGGGCCCGTGCGGGACCGGGGTCTCACTGCCGTCGGCGCCCAGCACGACGGCCTCGTTCTCCTCGGAGCCGAAGGTCCTGCGCTCCCCCACCTCGTTGACCACCAGGAGGTCGCAGCCCTTGCGGGCCAGCTTGGCGCGGCCGTTGGCCAGGACGTCGTCGGTCTCGGCGGCGAACCCGACGACCACCTGTCCGGGCCGGGCCCGGTCGGCGGAGATCTCCGCGAGGACGTCGGGGTTGCGCACCAGCACGACGGGGTCGGGGTCCTTGTCGTCCTTCTTCTTGATCTTGCCGGTCGCATAGGCCGCGGGGCGGAAGTCGGCGACGGCGGCCGCCATGACGACGGCGTCGGCGTCCGCGGCGGCCTTCAGGACCGCCTCGCGCAGCTGGACGGCCGTGCCGACCGGGACGACGTCCACGCCCGCCGGGTCGCGCAGGCCGGTGTTGGCCGCGACCAGCGTCACCCGGGCGCCGCGGGCCGCGGCCGTGCGGGCGAGGGCGTAGCCCTGCTTGCCGGAGGAGCGGTTGCCGAGGAAGCGCACGGGATCCAGGGGCTCGCGGGTGCCGCCGGCGGAGACGACCACGTGGCGGCCCCGGAGGTCGGGCTCGGTGACGCCCCGGGCGAGCACCCGGCGGCAGGTCTCGAAGATCTCCGCCGGGTCGGGCAGCCTGCCCTTGCCGGTGTCGACGCCGGTGAGGCGGCCGACCGCGGGCTCGATGACGAGGGCGCCGCGGCGGCGCAGCGTGGCCACGTTCTCCTGGGTTGCGGGGTGCTCCCACATCTCGGTGTGCATCGCCGGGGCGAAGACCACCGGGCAGCGCGCCGTGAGGAGCGTGTTGGTCAGCAGGTCGTCGGCCAGGCCGTGGGCGGCCTTGGCGAGTATGTCGGCCGTCGCCGGGGCCACCACGACGAGGTCGGCGTGCTGGCCGATGCGGACGTGCGGGACCTCGTGGACGTCGTCCCAGACCTCGGTGGCGACCGGGTTGCCGGACAGGGCGGACCAGGTGGCCGCGCCGACGAAGTGCAGGGCGGAGGCCGTGGGCACCACGCGCACGTCGTGGCCCGACTCCGTGAACCTTCTCAGCAGCTCACAGGCCTTGTAGGCGGCGATGCCACCGCTGACCCCCAGCACGACCCTCGGCTTGTCCACCGTGTCTCCCCGGACTCGACAACGTACGGCTCCATGACACACCACAGGCCCGGCAGCACGACTGCCGGGCCTGTGGACAAGTCAATCGCAGTCTGAAAATACTCCTGCGAAGTGCTCCTGAGCGACGTGCTACTGAGCGGGGCCCTCGACGGCCTCGGAGGTCAGCAGACCGGCGTTGATCTCGCGCAGGGCGATCGAGAGCGGCTTCTCGTGGACGTGGGTGTCGACGAGCGGACCGACGTACTCCAGGAGGCCCTCGCCGAGCTGCGAGTAGTACGCGTTGATCTGGCGGGCACGCTTGGCCGCGTAGATCACGAGGCTGTACTTCGAGTCGGTGGCCTCGAGAAGCTCGTCGATCGGCGGGTTGATGATGCCCTCGGGCGCGGTGATGGAAGAGGACACGCTCTACCTTCCGATGGGTGGAAAAGAATCGATCGTCGTGATCACAGTCACGATCACACAACGTCCATCAAGGCTAGCAGCTCGCGGGCCACGTCCTCGACGGAGGTGTTGACCAGGGTGGTGTCGAACTCCGGCTCGGCCGCCAGCTCGGTCCTGGCCGCCTCCAGGCGGCGCTCGATGACCTCGGGCGGCTCGGTCCCCCGGCCGGTGAGCCTGCGCACGAGCTCCTCCCAGGAGGGCGGAGCCAGGAACACGAGCTGGGCGTCGGGCATGGACTCACGGACCTGCCGGGCGCCCTGGAGGTCGATCTCCAGCAGGACCGGCTCGCCCTTCTCCAGCCGCTCCAGCACGGCCGCGCGGGGCGTGCCGTAGCGGTTGCCGGCGAACTCGGCCCACTCCAGCAGCTCGCCGTTGGCGATCAGCTTGTCCATCTCCTCGTCGGTGACGAAGAAGTAGTGGACTCCGTGCCGCTCGCCGGGGCGCGGCCTGCGGGTGGTCGCCGACACCGAGAGCCAGACCTCGGGGTGTTCCTTGCGCATATGGGCGACGACCGTGCTCTTGCCGACCCCCGAGGGGCCGGAGAGCACGGTCAGCCGCGGACGTTCACTCATGCAGCGATTATTCCAGCAATCCCGGAGTACCCGGGACTCCCGGTCCGGAGAAGGACCGGACTCAGGAGCCGGTGCTGCCGAACTCACGCTCCAGGGAAGCGATCTGGTTGGAGCCGAGACCCCGCACGCGGCGGCTCTCGGAGATGCCCAGACGCTCCATGATCTGCTTGGCGCGGACCTTGCCCACGCCCGGCAGCGACTCGAGCAGTGCGGAGACCTTCATCTTGCCGATGACGTCGTTCTCCTGGCCCTGCTTGATGACCTCGTGCAGGGAGGCGCCGGAGTGCTTGAGTCGATTCTTGACCTCGGCCCGCTCCCGGCGAGCCGCGGCGGCCTTTTCGAGCGCGGCTGCGCGCTGTTCAGGGGTAAGGGGCGGAAGAGCCACGCCTACGTCACCTCGGATGTCGAACTGTCGGATACGGACCGGTGAGGAACCTAGTCGCCCCACACCTGGGGAGCCACGAGCAACACGCTTCGCCCGCTCTCCCCCACTACCTGATGGGTGTGGGGGTGTCCCCACTGCTCGGAGACTAGCGGGCAAGTCCGCCGGAGTCAGCGAGAACAGCGGAAAAGTCCTGGTCAGCCTCCGTCAGGACAGACATTTTGGACATATTGCCCTCGATTTGAGGATGTATTCACACTCAAGTCGCCGCCGGACCGCTCACCCGGGCCCTCGCGAGAGGTCTCACGCGCCTGCCACGGCCGCCCGGATCTCCTCCGCGAACCGCCCGGCGGCCCCGCGCAGCGCCCCGGCGTCGGGGCCGTGCCGCAGCACGCCCCGGCTCACGTTGGGCACGACGTTGCGCACCGCCTTGCCGAAGACCCCCGGAAGATCCGCCGCGGTCGCGCCCTGGGCGCCGATGCCGGGCGCGAGCAGCGGACCGTTGATGTCCAGATCGTACGAGGACAGGTCGCCCAGCGTGGCACCGACGACCGCGCCGAAGGAGCCCAGCGGTTCCTCCCCCGCGTTCTCGGCCGCCAGGTGGGCCAGCATCGTCGCCGCGACGGTCCGGCCGTCGGCCCGGATCGCGTGCTGCACCTCGCCCCCCTCCGGGTTCGAGGTCAGGGCGAGCACGAACAGGCCGGCGCCGCTCTCCCGGGCCAGCGCCACGGCCGGGGCGAGCGAGCCGTAGCCGAGGTACGGCGAGACGGTCAGCGCGTCGGAGAACAGCGGGGCGTCCTGGTGCAGGAAGGACTCGGCGTAGGCGGCCATGGTCGAGCCGATGTCGCCGCGCTTGGCGTCCATCACGACCAGCGCGCCGGCCTGGCGCGCCTCCTGGACGCACATCTCCAGCACGGCCAGGCCGCGCGAGCCGAACCGCTCGAAGAAGGCGCTCTGCGGCTTCAGGACGGCCACGCGGTCGGCCAGGGCCTCGACAACCGTGCGGCTGAACCGCTCCAGGCCGGCCACGTCGTCGTTCAGGCCCCACTCGGTGAGCAGGGAGGCGTGCGGGTCGATGCCGACGCACAGCGGGCCGCGCTCGTCCATGGCGCGGCGCAGCCGGGCGCCGAAGGGCTCTCCGGAGTAGAGGTGGTGGGTCATGCGGGCTTCCTCACGTCGGCGCCGACCGCGGCGGCGAGGGTGGCGTACGGGCTGGTGCGCAGGCGGGCGGCGAGGCCCTTGTGGATCGCGCGGCACCAGAAGGGGCCCTCGTAGACGAAGGCGCTGTAGCCCTGGACCAGCGTGGCGCCGGCCAGGATGCGCTGCCAGGCGTCCTCGGCGGTCTCGACGCCGCCGACGCCCACCAGGGTGATCCGGTCGCCCACGCGCGCGTACAGGCGGCGCAGGACCTCCAGGGAGCGCGCCTTGAGGGGCGCGCCGGACAGGCCGCCGGCCTCCTTCACCAGTGCGGGCCGGGACCTCAGGCCGAGGCCCTCGCGCGCGATGGTGGTGTTGGTCGCGATGATGCCGTCCAGGCCCAGCTCGACGGCCAGGTCGGCGACGGCGTCGACGTCCTCGTCGGCGAGGTCCGGGGCGATCTTCACCAGGAGCGGGACGCGCCGGTTCGCGACCGTGCGGTCGGCCGCCTCGCGGACGGCGGTCAGCAGCGGGCGCAGCTGGTCCACGGCCTGCAGGTTGCGCAGTCCGGGCGTGTTCGGCGAGGAGACGTTGACGACCAGGTAGTCCGCGTACGGCGCGAGGCGCTCGGCGGACTTCACGTAGTCGGCGACGGCCTCGGCCTCCGGGACGACCTTGGTCTTGCCGATGTTGACGCCGACGACGGTCCTGAACACCGGCTCACGGGTCGCGAGACGGGCGGCGACGGCCAGCGAGCCGTCGTTGTTGAAGCCCATGCGGTTGATCAGCGCGCGGTCCGCGACGAGCCGGAACAGCCGCTTTCTGGGGTTGCCGGGCTGCGGCTCCCCCGTCACCGTGCCGATCTCGACGTGGTCGAAGCCCAGCATCGCCATCCCGTCGATCGCGACGGCGTTCTTGTCGAAGCCGGCCGCGAGCCCGAAGGGGCCGTGCATGCGCAGCCCGAAGGCCTCGGTGCGCAGCTCCTTGTAGCGCGGCGCCAGCGCCGCGGCGACGAAGGTGCGCAGCACGGGGACGCGGGCGGCGCGGCGGATCCAGCGGAAGGCCAGGTGGTGGGCCTTCTCGGGGTCCATCCGGGTGAAAACCAGACGGAAGAAGAGCTCGTACATGTCGGTGTGTCCTCATGAAGAGGGGGACACCGTTTCCGGTGTCCCCCTCGGGGCTGCTAGTCGCGGGCCGCGGTCAGGTGTTCCGCGTGTTCCTGGAGCGAGCGGACGCCCACGTCGCCGTGGTTGAGCGCGTCGATGCCCTGGACGGCCGCGGCGAGCGCCTGGACGGTCGTCAGGCACGGGACCGAGCGGGCCACGGCCGCCGTACGGATGTCGTAGCCGTCGAGCCGGCCGCCGGTGCCGTACGGGGTGTTGACGATGAGGTCGACCTCGCCGGCGTGGATGAGCTGGACGATGGTCCTCTCGCCGTTCGGGCCGGTGCCCTCGGACTGCTTGCGCACGACGGTGGCGTTGATGCCGTTGCGCTTGAGGACCTCGGCGGTGCCGGAGGTGGCGAGCAGCTCGAAGCCGTGGGCGACCAGCTCGCGCGCCGGGAAGATCATCGAACGCTTGTCGCGGTTGGCGACCGAGATGAACGCGCGGCCCTTGGTGGGCAGCGGGCCGTAGGCGCCGGCCTGCGACTTGGCGTACGCCGTGCCGAAGACGGAGTCGATGCCCATGACCTCGCCGGTGGAGCGCATCTCCGGGCCGAGGACGGTGTCCACGCCGCGGCCCTGGATGTCGCGGAAGCGCGACCAGGGCATGACGGCCTCCTTGACGGAGATCGGCGCGTCCAGCGGCAGTTCGCCGCCGTCGCCGTGCGCCGGGAGCAGGCCCTCGGCGCGCAGCTCGGCGATGGTCGCCCCCAGCGAGATCCGGGCGGCGGCCTTGGCCAGCGGCACCGCGGTCGCCTTCGAGGTGAAGGGGACCGTGCGGGAGGCGCGCGGGTTGGCCTCCAGGACGTAGAGGATGTCGCCCGCCATCGCGAACTGGATGTTGATCAGGCCGCGCACGCCGACGCCCTTGGCGATGGCCTCGGTGGAGGCGCGCAGGCGCTTGATGTCGAAGCCGCCGAGGGTGATCGGGGGCAGGGCGCACGCCGAGTCGCCGGAGTGGATGCCGGCCTCCTCGATGTGCTCCATGACGCCGCCGAGGTACAGCTCCGCGCCGTCGTAGAGGGCGTCGACGTCGATCTCGATGGCGTCGTCCAGGAAACGGTCGACGAGGACCGGCCGGGAGGGGCTGATCTCGGTCGACTCGGCGATGTACGCCTCCAGGCGGGTCTCGTCGTAGACGATCTCCATGCCGCGCCCGCCGAGGACGTAGGAGGGCCGGACGAGGACCGGGTAGCCGATCTCGTCGGCGATGGCCTTGGCCTCCGCGAAGGTGGTGGCCGTGCCGTGCTTGGGGGCGGGGAGCCCCGCCTCCGCGAGGACGCGGCCGAAGGCGCCGCGGTCCTCGGCCGCGTGAATGGCCTCGGGGGACGTGCCCACGATCGGCACGCCGTTGTCCTTCAGGGCCTGCGCGAGACCCAGCGGGGTCTGGCCGCCCAGCTGGACGACGACGCCCGCGATCGGACCGGCCTGCCGCTCGGCATGCACGATCTCCAGCACGTCCTCCAGCGTCAGGGGCTCGAAGTACAGCCGGTCGGAGGTGTCGTAGTCCGTGGAGACGGTCTCCGGGTTGCAGTTGACCATCACGATCTCGTACCCGGCGTCGGACAGCGCGAAGGAGGCGTGGACGCAGGAGTAGTCGAACTCGATGCCCTGGCCGATGCGGTTGGGGCCGGAGCCCAGGATGATGACCGCGGGCTTCTCGCGCGGGGCGACCTCGGTCTCCTCGTCGTAGGAGGAGTAGAAGTACGGCGTCTGCGCGGCGAACTCGGCGGCGCAGGTGTCCACCGTCTTGTAGACGGGGCGGATGCCGAGCGCGTGCCGGACCTCGCGGACGACGTCCTCGCGCAGGCCGCGGATCTCGGCGATCTGCTGGTCGGAGAAGCCATGCCGCTTGGCCTCGGCGAGCAGGTCTTCGGTCAGCTCGGGGGCCTCGGCCAGCTCGTCGGCGATCTCCTTGATCAGGAAGAGCTGGTCGACGAACCATGGGTCGATCTTCGTGTGCTCGAAGACCTCCTCCGGGGTGGCGCCCGCGCGGATGGCCTGCATGACGGTGTTGATCCGGCCGTCGGTGGGCCGTGCGGCCTGTTCGAGGAGGCCCTGCTTGTCGCCGGGCTCGCCGACGAAGGTGAACTGGCTGCCCTTCTTCTCCAGCGAGCGCAGCGCCTTCTGGAAGGCCTCGGGGAAGTTGCGGCCGATGGCCATGGCCTCGCCGACCGACTTCATGGTGGTGGTGAGCGTGGAGTCGGCCTGCGGGAACTTCTCGAAGGCGAAGCGCGGGGCCTTGACGACCACGTAGTCGAGCGTGGGCTCGAAGGAGGCCGGGGTCTCCCGCGTGATGTCGTTCGGGATCTCGTCCAGGGTGTAGCCGACGGCCAACTTGGCGGCGATCTTGGCGATCGGGAAGCCGGTGGCCTTGGAGGCGAGCGCCGAGGAGCGGGAGACGCGCGGGTTCATCTCGATGACGATCACACGGCCGTCCTCGGGGTTGACCGCGAACTGGATGTTGCAGCCGCCGGTGTCGACGCCGACCTCGCGGATGACGGCGATGCCGATGTCGCGCAGGGTCTGGTACTCGCGGTCGGTCAGCGTCATCGCCGGGGCGACGGTGATCGAGTCGCCGGTGTGGACGCCCATCGGGTCGAAGTTCTCGATGGAGCAGACGACCACGACGTTGTCGTGCTTGTCGCGCATCAGCTCCAGCTCGTACTCCTTCCAGCCGAGGATGGACTCCTCCAGGAGCACCTCGGTGGTCGGGGAGAGCGTGAGGCCCTGGCCGGCGATGCGGCGCAGCTCCTCCTCGTCGTGCGCGAAGCCGGAGCCGGCGCCGCCCATGGTGAAGGACGGGCGGACGACGACCGGGTAGCCGCCGAGGGTCTCGACGCCCTTGAGGACGTCGTCCATGGAGTGGCAGATGACCGAGCGGGCGGAGTCGCCGTGCCCGATCTTCCTGCGGACCTCCTCCACGACCTCCTTGAACTGGTCGCGGTCCTCGCCCTTGTGGATCGCCTCGGGCTTGGCGCCGATCAGCTCGACGCCGTACTTGGCCAGGACACCGTTCTCGTGCAGCGAGATGGCGGTGTTCAGGGCCGTCTGGCCGCCCAGGGTCGGCAGGAGCGCGTCGGGGCGCTCCTTGGCGATGATCTTCTCGACGAACTCGGGGGTGATCGGCTCGACGTAGGTGGCGTCGGCGATCTCCGGGTCGGTCATGATCGTCGCGGGATTGGAGTTGACGAGGACCACGCGCAGGCCCTCGGCCCTGAGCACGCGGCACGCCTGGGTGCCGGAGTAGTCGAACTCGGCGGCCTGGCCGATGACGATCGGGCCGGAGCCGATGACCAGGACGGACTGGATATCGGTGCGCTTAGGCACGCTGGCCCTCCATCAGGGAGACGAAGCGGTCGAACAGGTAGGCGGCGTCGTGCGGGCCTGCCGCCGCTTCGGGGTGGTACTGGACGGAGAAGGCCGGCTGGTCGAGCAGCTGC
Source organism: Streptomyces sp. AF1A (assembly GCF_047340315.1). Taxonomy (NCBI): domain Bacteria; kingdom Bacillati; phylum Actinomycetota; class Actinomycetes; order Kitasatosporales; family Streptomycetaceae; genus Streptomyces; species Streptomyces sp. AF1A. The sequence continues at coordinate 10,517 of NZ_JBLEBI010000127.1, read as the reverse complement.
AGCCCCTCCACGACGTTGTCATTGAGGCAGACGTGGGAGACCTCGGCGCGCCCGAACCTGGTGTCGCTCACCCGGTCGAGCGGCGCGTCCACGGCGAAGCCGTGGTTGTGCGCGGTGACCTCGACCTTGCCGGTCGTGCGGTCCTGGACCGGCTGGTTGATGCCCCGGTGGCCGTACTTCAGCTTGTAGGTGCCGAAGCCGAGCGCGCGGCCGAGGATCTGGTTGCCGAAGCAGATGCCGAACAGCGGGGTCTTCCGCTCCAGGACGGCGCTCATCAGCGCGACCGGGCCGTCCGCGGTCGCCGGGTCGCCGGGGCCGTTGGAGAAGAACACACCGTCCGGGCCCACGGCGTAGATCTCGTCGGCCGTGGCGGTCGCGGGCAGCACGTGCACCTCGATGCCGCGCTCGGCCATGCGGTGCGGGGTCATGCCCTTGATGCCGAGGTCGATGGCGGCGACGGTGAACTTCTTCTCACCGATCGCGGGGACGACGTACGCCTCGTGGGTCGCGACCTCCTCGTAGAGGCTCGCGCCCTTCATGGGGGGCTGGGCCTGCACGCGCGCGAGGAGCTCGCTCTCGCGGGCGATCGCCTCGCCGGAGAAGATGCCGGCGCGCATCGAGCCGCGCTCGCGCAGGTGCCGGGTGAGGGCACGGGTGTCGATGCCACGGATGCCGACCACGCCCTGCCGCTCCAGCTCGTCGTCCAGGGAGCGCTTGGCACGCCAGTTGGACGGCACGCGCGCGGGGTCGCGCACGACGTACCCGGAGACCCAGATCCGCCCGGACTCGTCGTCCTCGTCGTTCCAGCCCGTGTTCCCGATCTGCGGGGCGGTCGCGACGACGATCTGCCGGTCGTACGACGGGTCGGTCAACGTCTCCTGGTAGCCGGTCATGCCGGTGGAGAACACGGCCTCGCCGAAGGTCTCCCCCACGGCCCCGTAGGCGCGGCCGCGGAAGATGCGGCCGTCCTCCAGGACGAGTACGGCGGGAACCCTGGCGGCTCCCCTGGTGGAGGTCGTCATCGTGCGCCTTCCGTGTGGTTGGTCATCTCGTTCAGGGCGTCGACCCACTCGGGGTGCTCGGCCGCGTGGTCGGAGCGGAAGCCGGAGTCGATCAGCTTGTCGCCGTGCGCCCAGGTCACCACCAGCAGGCCGCCCTCGGTGAGGACCTTGCCGGCGATGCCCTTGTCCAGCCGGGCGCCGCGCAGCGCGTCGGCGGGGATGAAGAAGTCGCTCGCCCCGGGGCGTTCGACCTCCAGGCCCGCGTCCGTCAGGGTGAGCTCGGCCAGGCTGCGGGTGCCCAGGCCGTGGGCCACGATGCGGTCCAGCCACTGCCCGGCGGTGGTGGAGCCGTGGTAGCGGCCGCTCATCGTCAGTTTCGCCTCGCCGGGCCGCTGCGGCGCGGTGTGCAGGGCGGGGATGTCGCTCTGCAGGGCGCCGCGCCACTTCCAGCCCTCGCGCATCAGCCAGTAGACGAGCGCGACGAAGAGCAGGAGTCCGACCAGCCAGCCGACACGCGCCGGCCAGTCGGTGACCTCGGCCGACCTCTTCGCCTCTGCCAGCAGGATTTCAGGTGTCACGTCAGCTTCCCGTCGACGAGCGTCGCCTTGCCCCGCAGCCACGTGTGCGTGACACGGCCCGGCAGCTCACGCCCCGCGTACGGGGTGTTGCGGCTGCGCGAGGCGAAGCCCGCGGGGTCCACCTGGCCACGGTATGCCGTGTCGACGAGGGTGAGGTTGGCGGGCTCACCGGCCGAGACGGGACGGCCGTGCCCGGTGGCCTGTCCGATCTGCGCGGGCCTGACGGACATCCGGTCGGCGACGCCGGCCCAGTCCAGCAGGCCCGTGTCGACCATGGTCTCCTGGACCACTGACAGCGCGGTCTCCAGGCCGACCATGCCCATGGCGGCCGCGGCCCACTCGCAGTCCTTGTCCTCGTGCGGGTGCGGGGCGTGGTCGGTGGCGACGATGTCGATCGTGCCGTCGGCGAGCGCCTCGCGCAGGGCGTGCACGTCCCGCTCGGTGCGCAGCGGCGGGTTGACCTTGAAGACCGGGTTGTAGGTGCGCACCAGCTCGTCCGTGAGGAGCAGGTGGTGCGGGGTGACCTCGGCGGTGACCCGGATGCCGCGGGACTTGGCCCAGCGGACGATCTCGACGCTGCCGGCGGTCGAGAGGTGGCAGATGTGCACGCGGGAGCCGACGTGGTCGGCGAGCAGGACGTCCCGGGCGATGATCGACTCCTCGGCGACGGCCGGCCAGCCGCCCAGGCCCAGCTCGGCGGAGACGATCCCCTCGTTCATCTGGGCGCCCTCGGTCAGCCGGGGCTCCTGCGCGTGCTGGGCGACCACACCGCCGAAGGCCTTCACGTACTCCAGCGCGCGACGCATGATCACCGCGTCGTCCACGCACTTGCCGTCGTCGGAGAAGACGGTGACACCGGCGGCCGACTCGTGCATGGCGCCCAGTTCTGCGAGCTTCTTGCCCTCCAGGCCGACGGTGACGGCGCCGATGGGCCGCACGTCGCAGTAGCCGTGCTCCCTGCCGAGCCGCCAGACCTGCTCGACGACGCCTGCGGTGTCGGCGACCGGGAAGGTGTTGGCCATGGCGAAGACGGCGGTGTAGCCGCCGCTCGCCGCCGCGCGCGTGCCGGTCAGGACCGTCTCGGAGTCCTCGCGGCCCGGCTCGCGCAGGTGGGTGTGCAGGTCGACCAGGCCCGGCAGCAGCACCCGGCCGGCCGCCTCGACGACGTCGGCGCCCTCGGCGGACAGCCCGGTGCCCACCTCGGCGATGGTCTCGCCGTCGATCAGGACGTCCTGCGGCTCACCGCCGAGCACCTTCGCACCACGGATCAGGATCTTGCTCATGGGTCTTACTTCTCCTCAGTGCGGGTCTGGGCGGGCTCGTTGCCACCGAGCAGCAGGTACAGCACGGCCATCCGGATGGAGACGCCGTTGGCGACCTGCTCGACGGCGGTGCAGCGGTCGGAGTCGGCGACCTCGGCGGTGATCTCCATGCCGCGCACCATCGGGCCGGGGTGCATCACGATGGCGTGCTCGGGCAGCTTGGCCATGCGGTCGCCGTCGAGGCCGTAGCGGCGGGAGTACTCGCGCTCGGTCGGGAAGAAGGCGGCGTTCATCCGCTCGCGCTGGACGCGCAGCATCATCACCGCGTCGCACTTGGGCAGCGCGCTGTCGAGGTCGTACGACACCGCGCACGGCCAGGTCTCGACGCCGACCGGGAGCAGGGTGGGCGGCGCGACGAGGGTGACCTCGGCGCCGAGGGTGTGCAGCAGGTCGACGTTGGAGCGGGCGACGCGGCTGTGCAGGACGTCGCCGACGATGGTGACGCGCCTGCCGGACAGGTCCTGGCCGAGGCCCGTGTCCCGGCCGACCAGGCGGCGGCGCATGGTGAAGGCGTCGAGCAGGGCCTGGGTGGGGTGCTGGTGGGTGCCGTCGCCGGCGTTGATGACGGCGGCGTCGATCCAGCCGGAGTTGGCCAGGCGGTACGGGGCGCCGGAGGCGCCGTGCCGGATGACGACGGCGTCGACGCCCATGGCCTCCAGGGTCTGGGCCGTGTCCTTCAGGGACTCGCCCTTGGACACGCTGGAGCCCTTGGCGGAGAAGTTGATGACGTCCGCGGAGAGGCGCTTCTCGGCGGCCTCGAAGGAGATCCGGGTGCGGGTGGAGTCCTCGAAGAAGAGGTTGACGATCGTGCGGCCGCGCAGGGTCGGCAGCTTCTTGATCGGCCGGTCGGCGACCCGGGCCATCTCCTCGGCGGTGTCGAGGATCAGGACGGCGTCGTCGCGGGTCAGGTCGGCGGCCGAGATGAGATGACGCTGCATCTGTCAGGCTCCGTAAGGCAGTTCATTCAGGAGATTCGGGGCAGACCGGCGCGTGCGCGGGCACGCCGAAGCGGCCGTGCGCCGGACTTGCTACTGGTCGGCCTTGACACCGAGCAGCACGGTGTCGCGACCGTCCTCCTCGGCGAGCTGGACCTTGACCGTCTCCCGCAGCGACGTGGGGAGGTTCTTGCCGACGTAGTCGGCGCGGATGGGCAGTTCGCGGTGGCCGCGGTCGACCAGGACCGCGAGCTGCACCGCGCGCGGGCGCCCGATGTCGTTCAGGGCGTCGAGGGCGGCGCGGATGGTGCGGCCGGAGAAGAGCACGTCGTCGACGAGGACGACCAGCTTGCCGTCGATGCCGTCACCGGGGATCTCGGTGCGGGCCAGCGCACGCGGCGGGTGCATGCGCAGGTCGTCGCGGTACATGGTGATGTCGAGCGAGCCGACCGGGATCTTGCGGTCGGTGATCTGCTCCAGCTTGGCGGCGAGCCGCTGGGCGAGGAAGACACCCCGGGTGGGGATGCCGAGGAGCACCACGTCGTCGGCGCCCTTGGCGCGCTCGACGATCTCGTGGGCGATGCGGGTCAGCACCCGCGCGATGTCGGGGCCTTCGAGAACGGGCCGCGCATGCGGGTGCGCGGGCATGTCGCGCTTGTCCATACGAAACGGACCTCCTTCTCCGCCTCACGGGACGGACCTTAAAGGACGTCGGATTTGCGCCATCCACCGTAGCAGGTCACCGGGTCGCCCCCGATCACCCCCTTGGCTCAGTCCGTCGTCACTACCACGGAAGAGTCGGTGTGGACCATTCGGCTTGACGCACCAGAGTCACGCTGCGTAACCTCACAGTGAGTTACCAGCCGCGCGGCGGAACACCAGCCGGCCGCGTCGACACAGTGTCCGGGGAGCTATATGTCCAGCGAATACGCCAAACAGCTCGGGGCCAAGCTCCGGGCCATCCGCACCCAGCAGGGCCTTTCCCTCCACGGTGTCGAGGAGAAGTCCCAGGGGCGCTGGAAGGCCGTGGTGGTCGGATCGTACGAGCGCGGTGACCGCGCCGTGACCGTGCAGCGTCTTGCCGAGCTGGCCGATTTCTATGGCGTTCCGGTGCAGGAGCTCCTGCCGGGCACCACGCCCGGCGGCGCCGCCGAGCCGCCGCCGAAGCTGGTCCTCGACCTGGAGCGGCTGGCCACGGTGCCGGCCGAGAAGGCGGGGCCCCTGCAGCGCTACGCGGCGACGATCCAGTCCCAGCGCGGCGACTACAACGGCAAGGTGCTCTCCATCCGCCAGGACGACCTGCGCACCCTCGCCGTCATCTACGACCAGTCCCCCTCGGTCCTCACCGAGCAGCTGATCAGCTGGGGCGTCCTGGACGCGGACGCGCGCCGCGCGGTGGCGACGCACGAAGAGGCCTGACGGCCCGGGACCTCAGCAGAAACGTGCCGCCGGGATGGCCGGAACCTCGCGGTTCCGGTCCTTCCGGCGGCCTTTTCGTCAGCGGCTGAGCCGGCACGACACACGCGGAAGGGCCCGCGGCACCGGTGTGCCGCGGGCCCTTCCGATGCCGTAGCGGGCTCTACGCCTCGTCCCGGCGCAGGGACGGCTTGAGCTCCTTCAGACGGCCCAGCAGGCCGTTGACGAACGAGGGCGACTCGTCCGTGGAGAACTCCTTCGCCAGCTGCACCATCTCGTCCAGGACGACGGCGTCCGGGGTCTCGTCGACCCAGATCAGCTCGTACGCGCCCAGCCGCAGGATGTTGCGGTCGACGACCGGCATCCGGTCGAGCGTCCAGCCGACCGCGTACTGGGCGATCAGCTCGTCGATGCGCTTCGCGTGCTCGGCGTAGCCCTCGACGAGCTGCATCGTGTACTCGCTCACCGGCGGCTGCCGGGTGTCGGTCCGGGACAGCCGGATCCAGTCCGCGAGGACCGTCAGGACGTCGGCTCCGCGCTGGTCGCCCTCGAAGAGGATCTGGAAGGCGCGCTTGCGGGCCGTGTTGCGGGCAGCCACGGTTAGCTGTTCACCCGGCCGAGGTAGTCGCTCGTGCGGGTGTCGACCTTGATCTTCTCACCGGTGGTGATGAAGAGCGGAACCTGGATCTGGTGGCCGGTCTCCAGCGTGGCGGGCTTGGTGCCGCCGGTGGAGCGGTCGCCCTGCACGCCCGGCTCGGTCTCGGCGATGGTCAGCTCGACGGCGGCCGGCAGCTCGACGAAGAGCACCTCGCCCTCGTGCTGGGCGACGGTGGCCGTGAAGCCCTCGACCAGGAAGTTGGCGGCGTCACCGACGGCCTTGCGGTCGATGTGCAGCTGGTCGTAGGTCTCCATGTCCATGAAGACGAAGTAGTCGCCGTCCATGTACGAGAACTGCATGTCGCGCTTGTCGACAGTGGCCGTCTCGACCTTGACACCGGCGTTGAAGGTCTTGTCGACGACCTTGCCGGAGAGCACGTTCTTGAGCTTGGTGCGCACGAAGGCCGGGCCCTTGCCGGGCTTGACGTGCTGGAACTCGACGACGGACCACAGCTGGCCGCCTTCGAGCTTGAGCACCATGCCGTTCTTGAGGTCGTTCGTGGAAGCCACGGTTGCGGAATCTCCTGGACTGACGTACGACCCCGGGTCACGCGCTACAGCGCGAGCAGCTCCTTGGTCGTGATGGTGAGTAGCTCGGGTCCGCCGTCCGCCTCGGGGCGTACGACGAGCGTGTCATCGATCCGGACGCCGCCCCGGCCCGGGAGGTGGACCCCCGGTTCGACGGTGACCGGCACGCAAGCGTCCAGTTTACCCATGGCCGCGGGAGCCAACTGCGGGTCCTCGTCGATTTCGAGTCCCACACCGTGTCCGGTCAGCGGCGGCAGCGCCTCCGCGAAGCCCGCGGAGTCCAGCACCTGGCGTGCCGCGCGGTCCACGTCGCGGTAGGCGGCGCCGGGAGCCAGGGCCTCGCGGCCGGCGCGCTGTGCGGAGAAGACGAGGTCGTAGAGCTGGATCTGCCAGTCCGCGGGCGAGGTGCCGATGACGAAGGTGCGCCCGATCTCGCAGCGGTAGCCGCGGTAGGTGGCGCCGAGACAGACGGACAGGAAGTCGCCCTCCTCCACCCGCCGGTCGGTGGGGCGGTGTCCGCGGCGGCCTGAGTGCGGCCCGGTGGCGACGGACGTCGGGAAGGCCGGGCCGTCGGCGCCGTGGTCGACCAGGCGCCGCTCCAGCTCCAGCGCGAGGTGGCGCTCGGTGCGGCCGACCAGGATGGACTCCAGGAGCTCGCCGAGGGCCTGGTCGGCGATCTCGGCGCCGATGCGCAGGCAGGAGATCTCCTCCTCGTCCTTGACGACCCTGAGCTGCTCCACGGCCCCGCCGACGTCGGTGAGGCGCAGCCGTGGGGCGACGGTGGCGAGGGCCCGGTGCCGGCTGACCGTGAGGTGGTGCTCCTCCACGGCCAGGGAGTCCGCGCCCTGGCCCGCGGCGAGGCCGGCGGCCACGACGGCGGGGTCGCCGGCGGGGGCGGGCAGGACGTGCACCGGGAGGCTCTCGTCGGGGCGGCCTTCGTAGGGGCGGTCCTCGGGCGGGACCGCGCACACCAGGAGGTCCTCGCGCCTGCCGAGGAGCAGGACGGAGTCCTGCGGGGCGGCGGCGGCGAGGTAGCGCACGTTGGCGGGGCGGGTGACGAGCGCTGCCGCGGTGCCCGCCGCGGTGAAGTGGTCCCTCAGCCGGGATCGGCGGTTCGCGTACACCTCTGACATGAGATGAGCGTAGGAGTTTTGTCCGGATTGTGCCGACCGAGGAGGGCCGAGTGGGGTCTTCCGGCAGGTCGCGCGAGACGCCGTCACGCCCAGGGCTACCAGCTCGGCGGGCTCGCTATCGCTCTGGCCAGGACCTCGTCCAGGACCCTCGCCGTGCTGGGGACGTCCAGCTGGGAGTTGTCGATGATCGGCAGGCCCGAACCGTACCAGCCGGCCATGCGGCCGTGGATGCGGGCCACCTCCTCGTCGGTGAGGCGCCGGTTGCCGGTGCGCTTGGCGTTGCGCTCCAGGACGACGTCCAGGCCGGGCAGCAGGACGACCGGGAGCAGGCCGGGGCCGACGTGCCGCTTCCAGCCGCCGAGGCCGACGACCGGGCGGTCCGGGAAGACGGCGTCGTCGAGGATGCAGGAGATGCCGTTGGCCAGGAAGTTCCGGGCGGCGAAGCCGCAGGTGCGGCGGGCGAGGCGGTACTGGGCCTCGGAATTGTCGTTCCAGCCGGACTGGGGGTCGGCGAAACCGGAGCGGACCCATTCGCGCACGTCGTCCAGGCTGATGTGGGCCGTGGGCACGCGACGGTGGTCCGCCCAGTACTTGGCGACGCTGGTCTTACCGGCGCCGGCGGGGCCGATGAGCAGGACGGCCAGGGTGGCGGACGTCGGGTCGGGGACCGCGGCCGGGGTCGGCCCCACCGAGGGCACGCCGACCGGCCCGCCGGGCGGCAGGGGCACATGACCGGTGCTGTCGGCCGCCGCCGGCCCGGGCACGTGGCGTGGCGCCGGCACCTGCGGAGGCACTGCCGACGGCACGGGACCGACCGGAGCCGCAGGCTGGGGAGCGGGACCGGAGGGGCCCGGGGACCGCGGGGCCGGCGCCCCGGGGCCGGAGGCCGGGGGCTGCGGAGGTGTCTGCGGCACGGGTCCGGAGGACCGCGGGGGCTGCGGGGGTGCCTGCGGCACGGGTCCGGAGGGCCCCGGGGGCTGCGACATCGGTGACGCAGGACCCTGGACCGGAGGCCGCGGAGGTGCGGGTGGCACGGGTCCGGAGGGGGCCGACGGCTGCGATACCGGAGGCTGCGAAGACGCCGCCGACACAGGACCGGAGGAGCCCGGGAGCTGCGGGGCCTGCGGTACAGGGCCGGAAACCGGAGGCTGCGAAGGTGCCGGCGAGACAGGACCGGAGGAGCCCGGGGACTGCGAGACCGGGGACTGCGAAGGCACCGACGACACGGGTCCGGAAGAGCCCGGAAGCTGCTGCGGTACGGGGCCGGAGGCCGGAGGCTGCCCGGGGGCCGGGGGGAAGGGGGTGGATTCCTGGGGCGGGCCCGGGTGGTGGGCGGCCGGCTGCCGGCCGGTGTGCGGCTCGTGCCCCGGCGGCAGCGGAAACCCCACTGCGTGCTGCATCCGTTGCCACTCCGTCTCGTACAGGCAGTTGGTGCCGGGAGCGGGGGCGTGACCCGTCCCTACCGAACGGTACCGTCCCCGGCCGTCGTTCGGTGAAACGGCCGGGGGCGGCCCGAAGTGCCCGATGCGCTGCGGGAAGTGTCGCGGACGGGGGTCCTTTCGGGACTTACTGGCCCACTTCCCCGTAGGCGGCCAGCAGGACGGCCGGGTCCGGGCCCTCCAGAACGGTCGGCTTGGCCAGCCCGTCGAGGACGATGAACCGCAGCAGGTCGCCGCGGGACTTCTTGTCGACCTTCATCGTCTCCAGCAGCTTGGGCCACTGGTCGTAGCGGTAGTGCAGCGGCAGCCCGACCGACTCCAGGATCGCCCGGTGCCGGTCCGCGGTCGCGTCGTCCAACCGGCCCGCGAGCCGGCCGAGTTCGGCGGCGAAGTGCATGCCGACCGCCACCGCGGCGCCGTGCCGCCACTTGTAGCGCTCGTTCTTCTCGATGGCGTGGCCCAGCGTGTGGCCGTAGTTCAGGATCTCCCGGCGGCCGGACTCCTTCAGGTCCGAGGAGACCACCTCGGCCTTCACCCGGATCGACCGCTCGATCAGCTCGGCCGTGTGCGCGCCCGCCGGGGTACGGGCGGCCTCGGGGTCGGCCTCGACAAGGTCCAGGATCACCGGGTCGGCGATGAAGCCGGCCTTGATGACCTCCGCGAGCCCGGAGACGTAGTCGTTGACCGGGAGGGAGTCCAGCGCGGCCAGGTCGCACAGGACGCCGGCCGGCGGGTGGAAGGAGCCCACCAGGTTCTTGCCCTCGGCGGTGTTGATGCCGGTCTTGCCGCCCACGGCCGCGTCCACCATCGCGAGGACGGTCGTCGGGACGGCGATCCAGCGCACCCCGCGCAACCAGGTGGCGGCCACGAAGCCCGCGAGGTCCGTCGTCGCGCCGCCGCCGACGCCGACGATGACGTCGGAGCGGGTGAAGTGCGACTGGCCGAGCGCCTTCCAGCAGTAGGCGGCGACCTCGGCGGTCTTGGCCTCCTCCGCGTTCGGCACCTGGATGGCGATCGCCTCGTAGCCCTGCTCGGCCAGGTCGGCGCGCAGCGCGTCACCGGTCTCGGCGAGGGCCTCGGGGTGGATCACCGCGACCCGCTTGGCCTTCGGGCCGACCAACCCGGCCAGCTCGCCGAGCAGTTGACGGCCGACCAGGACCTCATAGGGGTCGGTGCCCGCCGTGCCGGCGACCTGGATGCGGGTGACTGCCTCGCTCATACTTCCTTCAACTCCAGTGCGTCCAGCGCTGCTTGGGCGACCTCTTCGGGGGTGCGGCCGTCCGTGGCGACGACGGCGGTGGCGACCTCCTCGTACAGGTGCCGCCGGGCCTCCATCAGCTCGCGCCACTGCTTGCGCGGGTTGACCGCGAGCAGCGGCCGGGCCACGTTCAGGCCGGTGCGCCTGACGGCCTCGTCCACCTCCATCGAGAGGTAGACGACGCGGTGTTCGGCGAGCAGGGCACGGGTGTCCGCGTCGAGGATCGCGCCCCCGCCGAGCGCGAGGACGC
>NZ_JBLEBI010000126.1:0-20134 GCF_047340315.1 Streptomyces sp. AF1A | reverse complement strand
GCGCTGGGCGATGCGCGCGGTGACCACGCTGTCCGTCGTGGTGCTCGCCTCCGCCGGGATCGGGCACGCGGTCGTCACCAGCCTGGACGCGGGCATCGCCCGCGTCGACGCCTTCAAGGACATGAAGAACCGGCCCCGCGCGGGTCACGGCACGAACATCCTGCTGGTCGGCACCGACGGCCGCGACCGGATCACCGAGCGGCAGCGGCAGGCCTACCACCTGGGCGGGCAGCCGTGCCACTGCACGGACACGATGATGATCGTGCACATCTCGCACGACCGGGAGCGGGCCTCGGTGGTGAGCCTGCCGCGCGACTCCTTCGCCGAGGTGCCCGCGCACGTCGACCAGAGCACCGGCCGGCGGCACGGCGCGCGTCCGCTCCGGCTGAACGCGGCGTACGCCGAGGGCGGCCCGCAGCTGACCGTGCGCACGGTGGAGGCCATGACCCACCTGAAGATCGACCACTACCTGGAGGTCGACTTCACGAGCTTCATGAAGACCGTGGACGTCCTCGGCGGGGTCCAGGTGTGTACGCCGACGCCGTTGAAGGACTCGTACACCGGGCTCGACCTCACACCCGGAACGCACACGCTCATGGGCGGGCAGGCGCTGCAGTACGTGCGCGCCCGGCACCTGGACGGGGCGAGCGACCTCGGCCGGATGAAGCGGCAGCAGCGGTTCCTGGCCGCGCTGATCGAGAAGGCGACCTCCTCGGGCGTGCTGCTGAACCCGATGCGGTTCAGGGACGTGACCCGGGCGGTGCTCGGCTCGGTCCGTGCCGACGCGCAGTTCGGCACCGACGAGCTGCTCGACCTCGGCCGCGCGATGCGGAACTTCTCGCCGTCCTCCTCCGAGTTCACCACCGTCCCCATCGCCGTGATGAACTTCCAGGTCAAGGGCATCGGCTCGACGCTGAAGTGGGACGCGGCCAAGGCGGCGCAGCTGTTCCAGGCGCTGCGCGACGACAAGCCGCTCACCGTGGCGCGCCCGCACCCCGGTCCCGCCCCGGAGCCGGTGGAGGTGGACCCGCGGCGCATCCGGGTCCAGGTGGCCAACGGCACCAGCACGATCGGGCTGGCCAAGCGGGTCGACGGGCTGCTCGCGGCGGCCGGCTTCGCCTCCACGCACCGGCCGGTGACCGCGCCCGCCCACGTACCGCACACGGTCATCACCTACGACCCCCGCTGGGACCGCTCCGCCCGCTCCCTCGCCGCGGCCCTCCCCGGCGCCGAGCTCCGCGCGGCAGTGGGCCAGGGCCCACTGCTGAAGGTGACCGTCGGCCCCGACTTCAAGGGCGTCGGCAAGGTCCGCTACGAGGACCCGAGCCGCCCGGAGCAGAACGTGGTCCGCGGCAACGAGGTCGTGTGCGCGGGCACCACGTGATCACGCCGTGCCCGTGACCGTCCCAGCGCCGGGCCACGCGGTCGCGCGCCAGGGCGCACGAGGGCGGGGTCGGCCCCAGAGGCGTACGTGGGCCCGCCCGCATCCGCGGACCGGGTGAGCCCCGGCCGACGGCGGGCGGCGCGGGCCCGGACACCCGACAGCGCGCATCAGTGCCCGCGCGCCCCGGTCCTAGGGGACGTACGGCCGTCCTAGCGGGCGTTCGTCACGGCCCCCGGGACGCGAAGGCCCCGCGTGCGCCGCGGTTCGGTGCGAGCCCGCCCTCAGCCGGGGCGTGAGACCGGCGGGGTGTTAGGGGTCCGGGCCGGCGTGGCGGCCCGTGTCAGTCCTCGTAGCCCTCCGCCAGGCGCTGCTCACGCAGTTCGCGGATGGCTCGGCGGCGGGCCAGGCGGTGGGTACGGCGGATCTGGGCCTCCTGGTAGCGGCGGCGGTCGCGGTCGGTCTCCGGGATCACCGGGGGCACCGGGCGCGGCTTGCCGTCGGCGTCGACGGCCGCGAAGACCAGATAGGCGGAGCCGACCTGGGTGGGCGGGGTCGACTCGTTCCAGCGCTCGGCGAGGACCCGCACACCGACCTCCATCGAGGTCCGGCCGGTCCAGTTGACCTGCGCCTTCACATGGACCAGGTCGCCGACGCGGACCGGCTCCAGGAACGCCATCTCGTCCATGGACGCGGTGACGGCGGGTCCGCCGGAGTGCCGGCCGGCCACAGCGCCCGCCGCGTCGTCGACGAGCTTCATGATCACCCCGCCGTGCACCGTCCCGAGCAGGTTGGTGTCGTTGTGGGTCATGATGTGGCTGAGCGTGGTGCGCGAGGCGGAGATGGGCTTGCCCGGAATGTCCGGCTCCATATCCGCTTCCGAGTCCGTGACCTGGTCTGTCATGCCCTCCACCTTATGCCGAAGTGACATTCGCGGATTATGTGTCGGATTCGCAACAGCGCCGCCCTGATTTTCCGACAACCCTTGTAAGGCATACAGCACTGCCCTGCACACTGGGGCGCATGAATGACTGGCCCGAGGCATGGTCCGACGACAACCGCGGCCCCCGCTACGGACGCGGCAGTGGCGGCACGCAGCCGGAAGGCGCCCGCGTGATGCGCCAGGTGCGGCGCGGCCCGGTACCGCCCGGGCAGCGCCCGGCGTACGGCGACCCCGGCCCGTCGGCGCCGCCGTACAGCTCCGGCATCCCGCAGCAGCCGTCGTACGTCGACGGCCGCGGCTACGACGACGGCGGCGGCTACGACGAGTACGACAGCGGCTACAACAGCGGCCAGGTCTACGGCGGCGGCCACGGTCCGGGCGGCTCCGCCGGCGGGCCCACCCGCGCCCCGCGCCCCGCGCCGAACTGGCGCCGCCGGATCAAGTGGACGGCCGTCACGCTGGTGACCGTGCTGGCCGCCACCTCGGTCGCGACCTACTTCTGGGCCGACTCCAAGCTGCGCCGCGAGGTCGACCTGTCGAAGGTCATCGACCGGCCGCAGTCGGGCTCCGGCACGAACTACCTGATCGTCGGCTCGGACAGCCGCGAGGGCATGACCAAGGCGGACGAGAAGAAGCTGCACACCGGCGCCGCCGAGGGCAAGCGCACCGACTCGATGATGATCCTGCACGTCGGCGACAACGGCGACACGCTGATCTCGCTGCCGCGCGACTCCGACGTGCAGATCCCGTCGTACAAGGGCTCGACCTCGGGGAAGGTCTACCCGGGCACCGGCCGGCACGAGAAGCTGAACGCGGCCTACGCCGAGGACGGCCCCACCCTGCTCGTCCGCACGATCGAGTACAACACCGGCCTGCACATCGACCACTACGTGGAGATCGGCTTCCAGGGCTTCGCGAACATCGTGGACGCGGTCGGCGGCGTCCAGATCACCATCGACAAGGGCTTCAAGGACAAGTGGTCCGGCGCCGACTTCAAGGCCGGCAAGCAGACCCTGAACGGCCAGCAGGCGCTCGCCTTCGTCCGCACCCGGCACGCGTTCGCCGCCTCCGACCTGCAGCGCACCAAGAACCAGCAGAAGTTCCTGTCGGCGCTGGCCCACCAGGTGGCCACCCCCTCGACGGTCCTCAACCCGTTCAGGCTCTACCCGACCATGGGCGCGGGCCTGGACTCCCTGATCGTCGACAAGGACATGTCCCTGTGGGACCTGGGCTCGATGTTCTGGGCGATGAAGGGCGTCAACGGCGGCGACGGCACGTCGATGAACATGCCGATCTCCGGCTCCACGGGCGGCAACCTCGTCTGGGACAAGGCGAAGGTGAAGACGCTGGTGAACGAGCTGAACAACGACCAGAAGGTGACCGTCTCCGGCAACTAGGCAACTAGCCGGCCCGCCCGCGGCGGCACGGGGCGGGGAAGGGCCGGGCGCCCTTCCCCGCCCCGTCGGTCAGCGGACCGGCCTCACATGCCGGCGCCCGCCATCGCACGACAGGACTCCGCGCAGCGGCGACACGCCTCCGCGCAGCGCATCATCTGCTGGTCGTCGGGCATGGACATGCACGCCTCGGCGCACATGTCGCAGACCTTGGCGCAGAGCATGCTCATCTCGCCGGCCATGGGCGAGCGCCGCATCATCATGTCGGCGCACATGCGGGTCGTCTCGGAGCAGTCCATGAGCGCGCGCATGACCTGCATCTGCTGCTGGCCGCCCTTCTGCATGCAGGAGCTCATGGTCTCCTCGCACACGCTGTGGCAGTTCATGCACGCGTTGATGCAGTCCTGCATCTGCTGGCTGAGAGCAGGCATCGTCTGGGACTGTGTCATGGCTCCTCCTCGGAGGCGGGGCCCGGGGCGGGCCCGTGTGCTTCCGTCCTACGTCCCCCCGCCCCGCTCCGCATGTGACCGACCGGTCGTAAGGTGCCCCTCAACAGCAGGAAGGCGCCCCGGAGGGCGCCTTCCCGAGTGCTCGCGTCCCGACGGCGGTTACGGCAGGTTGCGGGCCATGACAACACGCTGCACCTGGTTCGTGCCCTCATAAATCTGCGTGCTCTGCAGGTCATATGGCGTTGACCTGCACGAACATACCCTTCAGGAGGTACTCCCCCAGCATTTCCCCATGATCACTACCGAGGGGTGCACCGACATCGCTTGTCACGTGAGGGAGGCCACCGCATCCGCTATCAGGGAACGTGCCGCTGCTCCCCTCGCGGCCACCTGTGAGAGCCGGTCAAAGGCTCGGGCGTACAGCTCGACCTGGCTTGGCTGCGTGAGGGTGGTAGCAGCATCCAGCGTGTTCGCGCGCACCCTGCTGGCGTCGAAGATCGTGCAGGCGGGCAGCCGCGCAAGGCGCACTCACTCCGGCACTACTACGGGTCGCGACTGCTGTACGCCGGAGTCCCCGAGAACGACGTGGCCGACTGGATGGGCCACAGCAGTACGGACGTGCTGAGGGAGCACTACCACTACATCTTCGAAGGGGCCGAGCAGCGTGGCCGGGCGGCCATCGCGACGATGTTGACGCCCGGCGCCGACGACCCGACGGAGGCATCAGAGGTCGCCTGATCCGCGTACGACGACAGCCCCCGGCGTCGAGCCGGGGGCTGTGTTGTTGTGCAGGTCAGTAGCCATTTTCAGCCCGGCATCTGCCCAGGATTTCCCCAGCATGACGCCCAGGAACGGCCCTGATCAGGCCGCAACGGACAGCAAGCCGAGGGCGTCCCGCCGGACCGTCGAAACAGCTCCTGACCTGCAAAAACCCTGCTAGGGAAGGTTCCTTGCCATCACGATCCGCTGAACTTGGTTCGTACCCTCATAAATCTGCGTGATCTTCGCGTCGCGCATCATGCGCTCGACCGGGTAGTCGCGGGTGTAGCCGTAGCCGCCGAGCAGCTGGACGGCGTCGGTGGTGACCTCCATGGCCACGTCCGAGGCGAAGCACTTGGCCGCGGCGCCCAGGTAGGTGAGGTCGGCGTCGCCGCGCTCGGAGGCGGCGGCCGCCTGGTAGGTGAGCGCGCGGGCCGCCGAGATCTTCATGGACATGTCGGCGAGCATGAACTGGATGCCCTGGAAGTCGGCGATCGCCTTGCCGAACTGCTTGCGCTCCTGGACGTAGCCCTTGGCGTAGTCGAAGGCGCCCTGCGCCACGCCGAGCGCCTGGGCGGCGATGGTGATGCGGGTGTGGTCGAGGGTCTTCATCGCGGTGGCGAAGCCGGTGCCCTCCTCGCCGATCATGCGGTCGGCGGGGATGCGGACGTTGTCGAAGTAGACCTCGCGGGTCGGGGAGCCCTTGATGCCGAGCTTCTTCTCCGGGGCGCCGAAGGACACGCCCGGGTCGGACTTCTCGACGACGAAGGCGGAGATGCCCTTGGAGCGTTTGGAGGGGTCGGTCACCGCCATGACCGTGTAGTACTCGGAGACGCCCGCGTTGGTGATCCAGCGCTTGACGCCGTTGAGGACCCAGTGGTCGCCGTCGCGGACCGCCTTGGTCTTCATGCCGGCCGCGTCCGAGCCCGCCTCCGGCTCGGAGAGGCAGTACGAGAACATCGCGTCGCCCTGGGCGAGCGGGCCGAGGTACTTCTTCTTCAGCTCCTCGGAGCCGGAGAGGATCACCGGCAGGGAGCCCAGCTTGTTCACGGCCGGGATCAGCGAGGAGGACACGCAGGCGCGGGCCACCTCCTCGATCACGATGACGGTGGCGAGCGCGTCGGCGCCGGCGCCGCCGTACTCCTCCGGCACGTGCACGGCGTGCAGTTCGTTGGCGACGAGGGCGTCGAGGGCCTCCTGCGGGAAGCGGGCCTCCTCGTCCACCGCCGCGGCGAACGGCGCGATCTTCGCCTCGACCAGGGAGCGGACGGAGTCGCGGAGCATGTCGTGCTCCTCGGACGGGCGGTACAGGTCGAAGTCAGCCGATCCGGCCAAGGTCTCTCACGCTCCAAAGACGCAGTGATACTTGTGATACTGACGCTAACTACCGTTAAGTAACTCAAATTTTAAAGGTCCGCCCCGAGCCCGCCTACGTGAGCTTGGTGACAGCGGGGAGATTGCCCGGTCAGCGTGCCTACTATGCTCGGGCTCCGCATGTCCGAATCCCCGAGCTGGAGCGCATCCATGAGCCTGAAGATCACCGTGATCGGCACCGGTTATCTCGGCGCCACCCACGCCGCGGCCATGGCCGAGCTGGGCTTCGAGGTGCTGGGTCTGGATGTCGTACCCGAGAAGATCGCCATGCTGGAGCGCGGCGAGACCCCGATGTACGAGCCGGGGCTGGACGAGCTGCTGCGCCGGCACGTGGCCGGTATCGAGGGGTCCTCCGGGCGGCTGCGGTTCACCACGGACTGGGCCGAGGTCGGGGCCTTCGGCGACGTGCACTTCGTGTGCGTGAACACCCCGCAGAAGCACGGCGAGTACGCCTGCGACATGAGCTACGTGGACGCCGCGATCTCCTCCCTCGCCCCGCATCTGCACGGACCCGCCCTGGTCGTCGGCAAGTCCACGGTGCCGGTGGGTTCCGCCGACCGGCTCGCGGCCTACCTCGCCGACCACGCCCCGGCCGGCGCGGAGGCGGAGCTCGCCTGGAACCCGGAGTTCCTGCGCGAGGGCTTCGCCGTCGAGGACACGCTGCACCCGGACCGGATCGTCGTCGGGGTGCGCAGCGAGCGTGCCGAGAAGCTGCTGCGCGAGGTGTACGCCACGCCGGTCGGCGAGGGTACGCCGTTCGTGGTGACCGACTTCCCGACCGCCGAGCTGGTGAAGACCGCCGCGAACTCCTTCCTGGCGACCAAGATCTCCTTCATCAACGCGATGGCGGAGGTGTGCGAGGCCGCGGGCGGTGACGTCGCCCGGCTGGCCGAGGCCATCGGGTACGACGACCGGATCGGCAGCAAGTTCCTGCGGGCCGGGATCGGCTTCGGCGGCGGCTGCCTGCCGAAGGACATCCGGGCGTTCATGGCGCGGGCCGGCGAGCTGGGCGCGGACCAGGCGCTGACGTTCCTGCGGGAGATCGACTCCATCAACATGCGCCGGCGCGGTCAGATGGTGGAGATGGCCCGGGAGGCGCTGGGCGGCGGTTCCTTCCTCGGCAAGCGGGTCGCGGTGCTCGGCGCCACGTTCAAGCCGGACTCGGACGACGTCCGCGACTCGCCCGCGCTGAACGTGGCCGGCCAGATCCATCTGCAGGGCGGACAGGTGACCGTGTACGACCCGAAGGGCATGGGCAACGCCCGCAAGGTCTTCCCGACCCTGGCCTACGCCGGCTCGGCGCTGGAGGCCGTGCGGGGCGCGGACGTGGTGCTGCACCTCACCGAGTGGCGGGAGTTCCGCGAGCTGGACCCGGCGGCGCTCGGCGAGGTCGCGGCGGCCCGGCTGATACTCGACGGGCGCAACACGCTCGACCCGGAGTTGTGGCGGCGGGCCGGCTGGACGTACCGGGCGATGGGCCGCCCGACCGCGTAGTTCCCCGCGGACTGGTGACGCCGGTTCGGCCGAGGCTCAGTCGGCCGAACCGGCGTCTTCCCGCATTCTGCACCACCGGACACGTACGTGGCCGTTGAAAGTCCCGTGTCCCTGGTTCCTCGGGCCTGTGCTGCCGTCGCCCTACCGCTGTCTGGCGCGGTAGCGGCGCATCTTCGCGCGGGCCCCGCACACCTGCATCGAGCACCAGCGGCCGCGCCCGGCGGGGCTGCGGTCGTAGTACGCCCAGTGGCAGTCGGCGTCCTCGCAGGCCTTCAGCCGGCTCCAGGTGCCCTCGACCAGCGCCTCGGCGACGGCGGCGGCGACCCGGGAGAGCAGGGGGGCCTCGTCGGCCGGGGCGAGCGCGGCGGAGCCGTCGTGGTCGTGGACGGCGACGTACAGGGGGGCGCGGGACAGCAGGTCGCCGAGCGGGGTCACCGCGCGGTGCGGCGGGTGGCCGGCGTGCGCGAGGAGCACGGCGCGCAGCGATTCGCGCAGGACGCGGGCGTCGGGCACCTCGTCCTCGGTGATGCCGAGGCGGGCGCGGGCGTCCGCCGTGTCGAGCCTGTCGTGCCCCGTCTCGAGGTCCACCGTGTTGACCAGGGACTCGATCAGGGCCAGGCCGCCGGGAGCGGCCGCTCTCTCGCTCATGTCCGCGCGTTGCCTCCGAAACCTCCGAATAACCTCAGAATTCGATTGCGAGGTTACCTCCTGTACGGGAGCATGCAGTAACCGTTACTGGTTACCCGTCCCAAGGGGTAACAGAAGGAGGTAGTCATGGCTGTCGCCAAGCTCGGTGTCGTCGTCCTGGACTGTCCCGATCCGCGTGCGCTGGCCGGCTTCTACGCCGCTGTGCTGGGCGGCACGGTGGAGGACCAGGGAGAGTGGGTGGACCTGAGGGTGCCCGGCGGGCAGGCGCTGGCCTTCCAGGAGGCGCCCGGGTTCGTGCCGCCGAAGTGGCCCGCCGCGGACGCCTCGCAGCAGTTCCATCTGGACCTGGTGGTGGCGGACCTGGACGCGGCGGAGAAGGCGGTGCTGGAGCTGGGGGCGCGGCCCCTGGACGCCACGGACCGCGAGCGCACCTTCCGTGTCTACGCCGACCCGGCGGGGCACCCGTTCTGCCTCTGCGCCGCGTGAACCGTCCCGAGGGAGGACTGCATGGCGTCCGTCGCCCGTTTCCGTTCCGTCGTGCTCGACTGTCCTGACCCGCATGCCCTGGCCGCCTTCTACGCGGCGGTGGCGGGTGGCACCCCGGATGCCGAGGACGACGACTGGGTGGTGCTGAGCGTTCCGGACGGGCCGCGGCTCGCCTTCCAGCGGGCCGAGGGGTACGTGCCGCCGCAGTGGCCGCGCGCGGACCGCAACGGCCAGCAGTTCCACCTGGACTTCGACGCGGGACGCACGTGGGCGGAGATCGACGCCGCCCATGAGCGGGTGCTGGCGCTCGGCGCCCGGCCGCTGGACCTGGCGGACCGGGAGGCGAAGGACTTCCAGGTGTACGCCGATCCGGCCGGGCATCCGTTCTGCCTGTGCCGGATCGACCACCCGTAAGACCTGCCGGCCTCGGGCGACGGTCCTGGGAGGCGTCCGCGGCCCGCGATGCGTGCCGTCGGCGCCTCCCGGTGTGCCGTTCAGCCGTCCAGTGACGCGATGGTGGCGTTGGAGGGTGCGCGCGTCGACTGCAGCTCGCGGGCCACGTCCTCCGCCGCGCCCAGGACCCGTACCGCGTTCTGCCAGGTCAGCTTGGCCAGGTCGGTCCTGGACCAGCCGCGGTCGAGCAGTTCGGCGAGCAGGTTGGGGTAGCCGGAGACGTCGTCGAGGCCGTCGGGGGTGAACGCGGTGCCATCGTAGTCGCCGCCGATGCCCAGGTGGTCGATGCCTGCGACCTCGCGCATGTGGTCCAGGTGGTCCGCGACCGTCGACACGGTGGCGACCGGGCGCGCGTTGCGCTCCTCGAAGGCCCGGTGGATCTTCATGGCCTCGGGGCTGGTGTCCAGGTGGTGCAGGCCGTGGGCGCGCATGTTCTCGTCGGCCGCGGCCGTCCAGTCCACGGCCGCCTGCAGCACGAACTTCGGTACGAACGTCACCATGGCGACGCCGCCGTTGGCGGGCAGCCGCTCCAGGACGTCGTCGGGGATGTTGCGGGGGTGGTCGCACACCGCGCGGGCGGAGGAGTGCGAGAAGATCACCGGCGCCGAGGTGGCGTCCAGCGCGTCCCGCATGGTCGTGGCGGCCACGTGGGAGAGGTCGACCAGCATGCCGAGCCGGTTCATCTCCCGGACGACCTCGCGCCCGAAGGCGGTCAGGCCGCCGGCCTTCGGCTCGTCGGTCGCCGAGTCCGCCCAGTCCACGTTGTCGTTGTGGGTGAGCGTCATGTAGCGCACGCCGAGCGCGTGCAGGCCGCGCAGGGTGCCCAGGGAGTTGGCGATGGAGTGGCCGCCCTCGGCGCCCATCAGCGAGGCGATACGGCCGTCCCGGCGCGCCGCCTCCATGTCCGCGGCGGTCAGGGCGGGCGCCAGGTCCGCCGGGTAGCGGGCCAGCAGCTGCCGCACGCAGTCGATCTGCTCCAGCGTGGCCGCGACCGGGTCCGGCTCCTCGCAGGACACGTACACCGACCAGTACTGTGCGCCGACCCCGCCCTCGCGCAGTCGCGGCAGGTCGGTGTGCAGGTGCTCGTGCTGGTGCCCGGCGATGTCCAGGGCGTCCAG
Source organism: Streptomyces sp. AF1A (assembly GCF_047340315.1). Lineage (NCBI taxonomy): Bacteria > Bacillati > Actinomycetota > Actinomycetes > Kitasatosporales > Streptomycetaceae > Streptomyces > Streptomyces sp. AF1A. The sequence continues at coordinate 9,635 of NZ_JBLEBI010000126.1, read as the reverse complement.
GTCGTAGCGGGTCTGCTTGCGCAGCGCCCACGGCAGGTCGTTGTGCCCGTCGACCACCGGGAACTCGCGCAGCAGCGCCCGCGCCTCGTTCAGCGGGTCCACGGCCCTCACTTCCCGAACCCGAAGCCGCCGGCGCCCTCGACCTTGGAGCGCAGCCGCTTGCCCTTCTCGGTGGCCTGGTCGTTGAGGTCCTGCTGGAAGTCGCGCATCTTCTGCAGCAGTTCCTCGTCGTGCGCGGCGAGCATGCGGGCCGCGAGCAGGCCTGCGTTGCGGGCACCGGCGACGGAGACGGTGGCGACCGGGACACCGGCCGGCATCTGCACGATCGACAGCAGGGAGTCCATGCCGTCGAGGTGCTTCAGCGGCACGGGCACGCCGATGACCGGCAGCGGGGTGACGGAGGCGAGCATGCCCGGCAGGTGTGCGGCGCCCCCGGCACCGGCGATGATCACCTTCAGGCCGCGCTCCGCGGCGCGCTCGCCGTAGGTGATCATCTCGCGGGGCATGCGGTGCGCGGAGACGACGTCCACCTCGTAGGCGATCTCGAACTCGTCCAGGGCCTTGGCGGCGGCCTCCATGACGGGCCAGTCGGAGTCCGACCCCATGACGATGCCAACAACGGGGCTCATTCGGTGATGGTGCCTCTCAGGTATCCGGCTGCGTGACGGGCGCGCTCCAGCGCGTCGTCCAGGTCGTCGCCGTAGGTGTTGACGTGTCCTACCTTGCGGCCGGGCTTCACGTCCTTGCCGTACATGTGAATCTTGAGCTTGGGGTCGCGGGCCATGCAGTGCAAGTACGCGGAGTACATGTCCGGGTAGTCGCCGCCCAGGACGTTGACCATGACGGTCCACTTCGCGCGGGGGCGCGGGTCGCCGAGGGGCAGGTCGAGGACCGCGCGGACGTGGTTGGCGAACTGCGAGGTGATCGCGCCGTCCTGGGACCAGTGGCCGGAGTTGTGCGGGCGCATCGCCAGCTCGTTGACGAGGATGCGGCCGTCGCGGGTCTGGAACAGCTCGACGGCGAGGTGACCGACGACGCCCAGCTCCTTGGCGATGGTCAGGGCCATCTCCTCGGCCCGCAGCGCGAGGTCCTCGTCCAGGCCGGGGGCGGGGGCTATCACGGTGTCGCAGACGCCGTCGACCTGCTGCGACTCCACCACCGGGTAGGCGACGGCCTGGCCGTGCGGGGAGCGTACGACGTTGGCGGCCAGCTCGCGGACGTAGTCGACCTTCTCCTCGGCGAGGACCGGCACGCCCGCCTTGAACGGCTCGGCGGCCTCCGCCACGGAGTCGACCACCCACACGCCCTTGCCGTCGTAGCCGCCGCGGACGGTCTTCAGGACGACGGGGAAGCCGTCGCCCTCCGCCGCGAACGCGGCGACGTCGGCCGGGTCGGAGACGATCCGGTGCCGCGGGCACGGGATGCCGATCGCGTCGAGCCGGGCGCGCATCACGCCCTTGTCCTGGGCGTGCACCAGCGCGTCGGGGCCCGGGCGCACGGGGATGCCGTCCGCCTCCAGGGCCCTGAGGTGCTCGGTGGGCACGTGCTCGTGATCGAACGTGATCACGTCGCAGCCGCGCGCGAACTCACGCAGCGTGTCCAGGTCGCGATAGTCGCCGACGACGACATCGTTCACGACCTGCGCCGCCGAGTCCTGAGGAGTGTCACTGAGGAGCTTGAACCTGATGCCGAGCGGGATGCCAGCCTCGTGCGTCATGCGCGCGAGCTGCCCCCCGCCGACCATGCCGACTACCGGGAACGTCACACCTCTAGCGTATCGGCCACGTGGGCGCGGCCGGATCCCGTCCCTCTCACGGTCTCTTACCGGACGCTTTCCACCTTCTCTCCGCCTCTTTCCATCCTCTTTCCGACCTGTTTCCCGGTCTTCGCCTCGTGCACAGGCGGTGGCGGGTCCGCCTGGATAGCATGGGCTGACGAAACCTACCGACGGGAGCTGCACAGCCATGGGACCTCGTTCCTCGGGGCTGCGACGGCTCGTACGCGAGGTGGCCAAGTTCGGCACCGTCGGCGTTGCGGGCATCTTCGTCAATCTCGGCGTCTTCAACCTCGTCCGGCACGTGTCCGACCTGCCGGTGGTGCGCGCCGGCGTCATCGCGACCGTCGTCGCCATCGCCTTCAACTACGTGGGCTTCCGTTACTGGACGTACCGGGACCGCGACAAGAGCGGGCGCACCAAGGAACTCACGCTGTTCCTGTTCTTCAGCGCGATCGGCCTGGTGATCGAGAACGGCGTGCTGTACCTGGCGACCTACGGGTTCGGCTGGGACAGCCCGCTGCAGAACAACGTCTTCAAGTTCGTCGGCATCGGCGTCGCGACCCTGTTCCGCTTCTGGTCGTACCGCACCTGGGTGTTCCGGGCCATGCCCGCGCAGGAGGCCGAGTCGATCCTGGTGTCGACGGTGAAGAAGCCGCGGTCCAAGGCGGAGCCGAAGTCCCAGCGGGTGCCGTAGGCGCCGCCTCAGCGGACCGTCGGCAGCTCCCCCTGCGGCTTGCGCATCGGCGGCGTACGCGACAGGAACAGTCCGAACACCGGCGGCTGGGCCTGCAGCAGTTCCAGCCGGCCGCCGTCGGCCTCGGCGAGGTCGCGGGCGACGGCCAGGCCGATCCCGGTGGAGTTGCGTCCGCTGATCGTGCGCTCGAAGATCCGCGCGCCGAGGTCGGCCGGGACGCCGGGGCCCTCGTCGGTGACCTCGACCACGGCCTGGTTGCCCGTGACCCGGGTGCGCAGCGCGACCGTGCCGCCGCCGTGCATCAGCGAGTTCTCGATCAGCGCGGCCAGCACCTGGGCGACCGCGCCCGGGGTGCCGACGGCCTGCAGATGCCGCTTGCCGGAGCTGACGATGGCCCGGCCGGCGCTGCGGTAGGCCGGGCGCCACTCGGCGAGCTGCTGCTGGATGACCTCGTCCAGATCGAAGGTGACGGCGGAGCCGGTGCGCGGGTCGCGGGCGTTGGTCAGCAGCCGCTCCACCACGTCCGTGAGCCGCTCGACCTGCGTGAGCGCGACGTTCGCCTCCTCCTTCACGATGTCCGGGTCGTCGGTGAGGGTGATCTCCTCCAGCCGCATCGACAGCGCGGTCAGGGGCGTGCGCAACTGGTGGGAGGCGTCGGCCGCGAGGCGTCGCTCGGCGGTCAGCATGCGCCCGATCCGCTCGGCTGAGGAGTCCAGCACGTCGGCGACCCGGTCCAGCTCGGGGACGCCGTACCGCTTGTGCCTGGGCCGCGGATCGCCGGAGCCGAGCCGCTCGGCGGTCTCGGCGAGGTCGGTCAGCGGGGACGCCAGCCGGTTGGCCTGCCGGACCGCGAGGAGCACGGCCGCGACCACCGCGAGGAGCGCCACCAGGCCGATGATCAGCAGGGTCCGGCCGACCTCGCGAGTCACCGCGGAGCGCGGCTCCTGCACGGTGACGGACTCGCCCTCCTCGCCCCGCTGTGTGGCGTGGATCACGTCGCCCCGCGGCCTGGTGCCGATCTCGATCGGCGGCCGGCCGGGCATGCGGATCACCGCGTACTGGTCCTTGCTGACCGGGTTGCGCAGCACGTCCGCGTTGACGTTCTCGGCGGCCAGGATCCTGCTGTCCACGATGCTGGCCAGCCGTATCGCCTCGGACTCCACCCGCTCCTGGGCGCTGTTGCTGATCGTCCGCGTCTCGACGATCACCAGCGACACACCGAAGACGGCGATCACCACCAGGACGACGGCGAGGGTGGACTGGATGAGACGTCGGCGCATGTCGCGTTACCTGAGGTGTCGCCGGCCCGGGCGGGCTCAGCTCTTCTCGAAGCGGAAGCCCACGCCCCGTACGGTGGCGATGTAGCGAGGGTTGGCCGCGTCGTCGCCGAGTTTCTTGCGCAGCCAGGAGATGTGCATGTCGAGGGTCTTGGTGGACGACCACCACGTGGTGTCCCAGACCTCGCGCATCAGCTGGTCCCGCGTGACGACCCGGCCGGCGTCCCGCACCAGGACCCGCAGCAGGTCGAACTCCTTGGCGGTGAGCTGGAGTTCCTCGTCGCCCATCCACGCGCGGTGGGACTCGACATCGATCCGCACCCCGTGCGTGGCCGGCGGCTGCTGCGGCTCGGCGGCGCCGCGCCGCAGCAGCGCCCGCACCCGGGCGAGCAGTTCGGCGAGCCGGAAGGGCTTGGTGACGTAGTCGTCGGCGCCCGCGTCCAGGCCGACGACGGTGTCCACCTCGTCGGCCCGCGCGGTCAGGATGAGGATCGGCACGGTGTGGCCGTCGGCCCGCAGCCGGCGGGCGACCTCCAGGCCGTCCATGCCGGGCAGGCCCAGGTCCAGCACCACCAGGTCGACGCCGCCCTGCATTCCGGCGTCGAGCGCGGTGGGTCCGTCCTCGCGCACCTCGACCTCGTAACCTTCCCGGCGCAGGGCGCGGGCCAGCGGCTCCGAGATGGACGCGTCGTCCTCGGCGAGCAGTACACGGGTCATGAGGTGATGGTAGACCGCCCGCGTGCGGTGCTGGGGTGTGATCGGTTCCAGGGTTTCTTACCTGGACGGCCTGCTGGTACGAACCATCGGCCTGGGGATGAGAGGGTAGAGGAGACCTTCGAATCGGGTGTGCCATTCCCCCGACACCTGTGATCCGCGTCTCAAGTCCTTCCATATCCGGCAGTGTCCTGACGTAGAGTGACGTGAACGCCTTTAGTACACCAGGGGACCTTTGGCGGGCACATGACGCTGAAGGTCCTTCTTGTGTTGGAGGCTGACCGCGATCAGCCTCGAAAGGAACGACCTCTGGCCGGGCTCCGGACGCACCGTCGCGTCGCGAAGCGTGGATCACGGTGGTCGCCGTCCGCCGCTCCGCAGTCCGGGGCGCACACCCCTCGGGCGTTGGGGGCGGACGGCCGACCCCGCCGGTGCCGGCCGGCCCCCCACCGGGCGCGACTCCCCCGGCTCTCGGCTTCGCCCGAGCCGGGGGGACCCCCACCAACCCGCGCCCCGACCAGCAAGGAACGACCATGGCGTCCAGCCTGACGAAGGACTCGGCCCACCGGGGCAGCCCCGGCTCCGAGAAGACCTTCTTCGGCCACCCCCGCGGCCTGGCCACTCTCTTCATGACCGAGATGTGGGAGCGCTTCTCCTACTACGGCATGAGGGCCCTGCTCCCGCTGTACCTGCTGGCCCCGAACGGCCTGCACCTGAGCCCGGGCACGACGACCGCGATCTACTCGGTGTACGTGTCGCTCGTGTACCTGCTGACCCTGCCCGGCGGCTGGGTCGCGGACCGCTTCCTGGGCCCGCGCAGGACGGTGGCGGCCGCGGGTCTGATCATCATGCTGGGCCACCTGTGCCTGGCGCTGCCGGCGGCCGTGAGCTTCTTCGTCGGCCTCGGTCTGGTCGCCATCGGCTCGGGTCTGCTCAAGGCCAACATCTCCACGATGGTCGGCCACCTCTACAAGGGTCCGGACGACCCGCGCCGCGACGGTGGCTTCACGCTCTTCTACATCGGCATCAACCTGGGCGCCTTCGCCGCGCCGCTGGTCATCGGCACCGTCGGTGAGAACGTCAACTGGCACTTCGGCTTCGCGCTGGCGGCGCTCGGCATGGCCCTCGGTCTGTCCCAGTACCTGCTCGGCAGCCGCCACCTGAGCGAGCAGAGCAGCGTCGTGCCCACGCCGCTCTCCGCCCAGGAGAAGTCCGCCACCCTGCGCAAGGGCCTGATCTGGCTCGCGATCGCCGTGGTCTTCTACGGCGTCGTCGGCGGCACCGGCCACTTCACCCTGAACTGGGCGCTGATCCCGCTCACCGTGATCGGCCTGATCGTGCCGATCGTGGTCATCGCGCGGATCCTGCGGGACAAGGACCTGGACGGCGCCGAGCGCTCCAAGGTGCGGGCGTACATCTGGTTCTTCGTGGCCGCCGCCGTCTTCTGGATGATCTACGACCAGGGCGGCTCGACCCTGTCGCTCTTCGCGGACGGCTCGGCCAAGAACTCGATCGCCGGCTGGACGTTCCCGGTCTCCTGGTACCAGTCGGTGAACCCGGTCATGATCATGGCCCTGGCACCGGTCTTCGCCTGGCTGTGGCTGTGGCTGAACCGGCGCGGCAAGGAGCCGAGCACGATCGTGAAGTTCGCCTCGGGTCTGGTCCTGATCGGTGCGTCGTTCTTCCTCTTCCTCGCCCCGCTGTCCATCGCCGAGGACGGTCACAAGGCCGCGGCGCTGTGGCTGGTCGCGATCTACTTCGTGCAGACCGTCGGTGAGCTGACGCTCTCTCCGGTGGGTCTGTCCGTGACGACGAAGATGGCGCCGCAGAAGTACGCCTCGCAGATGATGGGCGTCTGGTTCCTCGCGGTCACCGCGGGTGACTCGGTCACCGCTCTGCTGTCCAACCCGGCCGTCGGCGGGGTCAACCTCGACAAGATGGGCTTCGTCGCCCTGGAGGCCGCGCTCGCCGTGGTCGCCGGTGTCGCGGTGTGGATGTACCGCGGCAAGGTCAACAAGCTGATGGGCGACGTGCGCTGACGTCCCCTTGGCAGAGGGCCCCCGCATCCTTGGGTGCGGGGGCCCTGTGCCGTTCGCCCGGTGCCGGTTCGCCGGGAACCCGGGAGCTACCGCGTCCTTCGGCCGGGCATGAACGTGAACACCGCGCCGCCCAGCAGGATCGCGGTGCCCGCGACCAGGCCGAGCGCCTTGAGGGCTCCGTGGTCACCTGAGCCGGTCTCGGCGAGGCCGCCCGCACCGCTGCCGCCGGCGCCGCCGGTGGACGACGAACCTCCGGTGGTCGACGTGCCGCCCGAGGCGCCGCCCGGCTGCTCGGCGGTGTCCAGGGTGAGGGAGACCGGCGACTTCTTCGGCGTACAGGTCGTCGTCGTACCCAGGGCCTTGATGGTGAGGACGCCGGGCGCCAGCGTCGAGGTGCCGCTCGCGCCCGGCTTGTAGGTGCCGGTGAGGTCCGGGATCTCGATCGGGTCGCCGGACTTGATGGGCTGCGCGTTCGTCGGGCCCTCCACGTGCACGGTGCCCTTGTCCGCGCCGCCCAGCACCACCTCCATCGACGGCTTCACGGAGTCCTTCGGGATGTCGGCGGGGCTGTTCATCACCGACTTCTTGAACTGCACCGTGAGGGCGTAGTCACCGCCGTTCTTCCTGGCGTTGATCTGCACCGGCGAGGTCGCGTTCTTGTCGCCGATCGGCGTCTTGCAGGCGTAGGGGACCTGGACCTCCTTGCCCGGGAAGTCGGTCCGGCCCGGGCCGGACGTCGGGGTCGCGCTCTTCGTCGGCGTGGCCGACTGGGTCGGCGGCGAGCTGGACGTGCCGCCGCCCGGCGTCACCTGGATCGTCGCCGCCTTCTGCACGGTCTCCTTCGGCGTGCACTGGGTGTCCGTCGACATCGCGTTGACCGTGTACGCGTCCGGCGTCAGCGTCACCTCGCCGGCCGTCGTCAGCTTCAGGGTGCCCTTCATGTCGGACAGCACCATGGCGCCACCCTTGGGGATCGCCGGGTTCTCCCGCGGTCCCTGCATGGCGATGTCGGCGGTCTGCGCCCCGGCCGCCTTGAGCAACCCGGACGGCTGCACCGAGTCGGCGGGCAGGTCGATGATGTCCGGGTTCTTGGAGGCGGCCTGGACGAACTTCCACACGACGTCGACCGTGTCGCCCACCTTGGCCGTGGCCGGCGCGGTGATCTCGACCTTCGTGGTGCCGTCGACCGGGTCGATGCCCGCGGGCGGCACACAGTGGGTGGCGAACGACACCTCGGCCGCCTGCGCGGGCGTGGCCGCCACGCCCAGCAGCACGCCCGCCGAGCAGAGCGCCAGTGCGGTGCCGGCGGCGCCCGTCCTGCGGGCCGGTGTGACTCTCCTTCGCATGCTCACGGGGGTCCCTTCGTGATGGGAGTCGTACGACTCGTCGGGCTGTCGTCGTGCGGTGCGGAGAGCCGGCCGGCCGGGCCGCCCGGAGCGGACTCCGGGGTGAACCACGGCAGGGTCGGAGTCGGTTCGGGCTCAGGCCCGGGCCCGGGGGTGCGCGAGCGGGGCAGTCGCAGCGCCGGCCGGGTGAGCTTGCGGTGGCGGACACCGCCCGCGCGCGGCCGTACCCGGTCCACGACCGCCATCCCGGCCCGGAACAGCGCGGCCGGTACGACCAGGCAGAGCAGGATCCAGAACAGCGTCACGCCCCAGGGGCGGCCCACGCCCCACGGCTGCTCGGCGAGGACCTTGCCGCCGTACTCCAGCGACACCGTGTAGTCGCCGTGCGCTCCGGCCGGCAGTTCGACCGGCAGGGTGATCTGCGCCTTTCTGCCGGGCGCCAGAGTGCCGTGCCACTGCCGGTCGTCCCACTGGGGGGCGAAGACGCCGTGCGAGGTGCCGACCCGGAAGACCGGGTCCTCGATCGGGCTGGTGCCGAGGTTGCCGGCGGTGAACACCAGGGTGCGGCTCGGCGGGGCGCCGAACCAGGTCAGCAGGGAGCCGGAGCCGGTCAGCCGGGTGTCGGAGAGGATCGACAGCCGGCCGCCGGCGCGCTCGGCCGGCAGCGGGGCGACGGGGTGCCCGGCGACCTGGAGGACCGCGTCCGCCTCGGCGGCCGCGCCGGTGACGGTGGCCACGTGCACCACGCAGGGGCAGGGCACGGGTGGTTCGGTGACGGGCAGCGTCCTGGCGAAGGTGCCGTGGGCGTCGGTGGTCACGGCCCGGCCGTCGGCGTTGGCGCAGGAGTTGGTGCCGCCGACGACGCCCCGCGACGGCGTGGCCCGTCCGCACACCAGCAGCATCAGCAGGGTGTGCGGCCGCCAGCCGGTGCCGCCGACGGTCACCGAGCCGCCGGTGCCGGCCTGGGCCGACGAGAGCGTCACGGCCGGGTGGTCCGCCGCCGCCACGGGGCCGGCGAACGGCAGCAGGAGCAGCGCGACGACCGCCGGGACCACGATCCTTCTCACGTCACCGCTCCCGTCAACTCGGCTTGCTCGCCCGGCTGTTCACCATCCGTGACCGGCGCCGCGCGGCGTCTGCGGTGCCGGACGAGGAGGGCGGCCGCCGCTGCCGCCGCCCCGGCGCCGGCGGTCACCGCGCCCCACGGCACGAACGCGGCCGTCGTACCCGCCGTGGCGCGCGCCCCGCCCGCCGCCGTCACCGTGAGCCGCACGTCGACGCGGTCCAGGACCGGCCGGTCCTGCCAGGGCTCGCTGAGCGTCCGGCGGGTGCCCGGAGGCAGACGGACCGGCAGGGTGCGCGGGGCGCGGTCCAGGACCGGCCCGAACAGGCCGTCGGCGCGTACCGCGAGCCGCGGTACGAGCACGGTCGTACCGCGGTTGACCAGCTGGTACGTGATGCGGTCGGGGTGCACGGCGACGTGCTCGACGGTCAGCGCGGCCAGCGCCGGGCCGCCGACGCGCAGCCGCACGGAGACGGACGCGGTGCGCCCCCGGGCGTCCCGCGCCACGATCGCGCCGGCGCGGGCGCCGGGCGCGACCCCGGCCGGCACGGTGACCGTGAAGGGCACCTCGGCGCGGGTGCGGGCCGGCACGGTGAGCCCGCTCCGGGCGAACACCGCGGCCAGGCCGGTGCCGTACAGCCGTACCGTCACCGGGGTCCGGCCGGGGTTGGTCACGGCCACCGTGTCCTGCAGGACGGTCCCGGGGGCGCCCTCGGCGTAGAAGG
>NZ_JBLEBI010000125.1:0-20283 GCF_047340315.1 Streptomyces sp. AF1A | reverse complement strand
GGCAGGGCGCGCCTCGATTCGCCAGGCCGTCGCCTTCCGGTCGGCCCGGTGCTCACGCCCAGCCGGCGGCGTCCGAGCCCCACGGCACCGGGGGTCGCGTCCAGTCGGCCGGGCCGCCCGCGAAGGACACCGGTGGCAGGGCGTGCCGCAGCCGGCCGAGCGGGCTGTCCGTCTCGGCGATCCAGGCGTCGGGGCCGTCGTACGGCGCGCCGGCGGCCGGGACCGGGCGGATCCCGTCCGTGAGCCAGTGGGCGGTGCGGGCCAACGCCAGCCGCACGGACCGGCTCCCGCCGTCGTACGACTGCTCGGTCAGCGCCCGCAGCACGGCCGCCGCCAGCAGATAGCCGGTGCCGTGGTCCAGGGCCTGCGCGGGCAGCGCGCCGGGCTGCGCGGCCGAGCCCTCGGTCACGGCGATGCCCGTGGCGACCTGCACCAGGCTGTCGAAGCCGCGCCGCCCGCTCCACGGCCCGTACGCGCCCCACGCCGACACCTGCGCCACGACCAGCCCGGGCCGCCGTTCGGCCAGCGCCTGCGGGGACAGCCCGAACCGGTCCAGCGCGCCCGGCCGGTACCCGGTGACCACGATGTCCGCCGAGGCCAGCAGCTCCTCGAAGGTGTGGCGGCCTGCGGTCAGGTCGAGGGTCGCGGAGCGCTTGCCGAAGCCCGTGTCCGCCTGCTGGTCGGGGAGTTCGGGCAGCCAGGGCGCGTCCACGCGCAGCACGTCCGCGCCCAGCAGCGCCAGGGTGCGGGTGGCGACCGGGCCGGCCAGCACCCGGGTCAGGTCCAGCACGCGCAGCCCGGCGGCGGGCAGCAGGGCAGCGGCGCCCGGTGCGAGCGGGAGCACGCGCGCGGGGGCCGCGTCCAGCCGTTCGCGCTCCACCAGGGGCCGTGCGGCCACCTGGGCGGCCTGCTCGGTCGCCCGCCACTCCTCGGGGGAGCGCAGGGCCACGGCGAGGCCGCCGGCGCCGTAGACCGTCTCCTCGATCTCCCGCGCGGAGACCTCGGCGAGCCGGCCGGCCACCTCCTGCGGCGAGGCACTATCCGGCAGGTCCAGCGCGCCGAGCAACCGGGCCCGGTGGTGCGGGTAGTTGGCGTGGGTGCGCACCCAGCCGTCGGCCGTCCGCCAGAACCGTGACAGCGGCGCGAAGGAGACCGGGGCCCGCCCCTCGACCCTCAGCACACGCTCGCTGTGGAAGGCGGCGGCCACCGCACCGTCGTCGACCCGGACGCCGGGTGGCACGGCATGTCCGGCCCGGCGCGCCGCCAGTTCGGCGGCGGCCAGCGCGCACGCGCCGACGCACGCGCGCGCCAGTTCCCGTACGGGAAGGCGCGCGGCGAGCGCGCCGGGCCGGTCGATCGTCGTCACCCGGGAGAGGAGGCCGGGGGCGCCACCCAGTGCGGTCCATGCGGACGCGATATCCATCATGACAGCACTATGCATTATTGATTCAATCAATAATTCCGGGCGGTCCCGTCCCCCTCACCCCGGGTCCACCCCTACTTGGTCACCGCGGCCAGCGCGTCCGCCGTGCCCCAGCCGTAGAAGCCGTTGCGGTTCCTCGGTCCCTGGCACACCGCGTCGACCTTGCCGTCGCCGTTGATGTCGTACGGATCCGTGCACGGCGTGGCGTCGGCCTCCGCGTACAGCAGCGCCTTGACCAGGGCGGCGGGCGCGTGCGGATGGGTTGACTTGATCAATGCGGCAACGCCGACCACGTGCGGGGTCGCCATCGACGTACCGGCCATGTAGCCCCACCGGCCGCCCGGCAGCGGACCGAGGATCAGGCCGCTGGTCGCCGGGGGCGCCGGCTGCTGGTAGGCCGTGGAGTCGCCGCCCGGCGCGGCGATGTCGATCACCCCGAGGCCGTAGTTGGAGAAGGACGACTTCAGGCCCTTCGCACCGGTCGCCGCGACCGTCACGACACCGGGCAGCTGGGTCGGGATGTCGAAGCACCGGTGCGGGTCGATCACCCGGTCCGAGGGGGTGCCGTCGTTCGGGGAGACCGGGTCGGTGATCGAGTGGGACGCGAGGTCGTAGTTCTCGTTGCCCGCCGCCGCGACGTTGACCGTGCCCTTCTTCTCCGCGTACCGCGAGGCCCGGGTGACGGCGTCCACCAGCGCCTTCTGGTCCGGGTCGTCGGTGCAGTTGAAGTACCAGGGGTCGGTGTAATAGCTGTTGTTGGTCACGTCGACGTGGTGCTCGGCCGCCCACATGAAGCCGCAGACCACGGCCTCCGTGTAGAAGTACCCGTCCGGGTTGGCGACCTTGATGCCGGCCACCTTGACGCCCGGCGCCACGCCCGTGACGCCCACGCCGTTCTTCGCGGCCGCGATCTCGCCCGCCACGTGCGTGCCGTGCGGGCTCTCCGAGGCGCTCGGCCGCCAGGCGCCGTCGGTGGTGTCCGCCTTGCCCGACACGCAGTTGACCGAAGCGGCCCGGTCGAAGTTCGGCGCGATGTCCGGGTGGGTGTCGTCCACGCCGGTGTCGATGACCGCGACCGTGACGTGCGGGCTGCCCAGGGTCTTCTCGTGCGCCTTGTCCGCCTTGATGGCGGGCAGGTCCCACTGCAGCGGCTCCAGCGGGTCCTGCCCGGCGCCCGCCTCCGCCCGGGCCTCGGCCATCTGGGCGGCGCTGAGCACCTTCGGCGTGCCCACGTCCGTGGTGGACGCGGCGGGCAGCGGAGCATGGCGCGTGGCCCCGGCCGAGTCCACCCCGCGCACCGCGCGCATCCGCCGGGCGAAGTCCGGGTCGGTGGAGTGGGCCACGAGCACGCCGATCCTGTCGTAACCGGCCACCACGGTCCCGCCGTTGCGCACGACCGCCTGCCGCACCGACGCGATGGTGCGCGCGTCCGTCCGGGTGTTGACCACGTACGACAGGTTCGGGCCGTCCGTCGCCTGCGGGGCCGTGGCGGGCGAGGCCGAGGCCACCGCGGGCAGGAAACCGAGCGAGGCGGTCAGCGACAGCACGACCGGCACGGCGAGCGCGAGCCGGCGCCTGGAGCGCAGATGAGCCATGGGATCTCCACATCATCCGGATACAGAACCGCCCGGGCACGGATCGGTGCTCGGGCAGGTACATGGCGAGTGGTGCAGGCAGAAGCTATCCCCCCGGCCCAGCGCTCGGCAATGAGTTGGCAATGACTCGCCAAGACCGCTTGCGAAAGAACTCATAGGACTTGAACCGGTCCTCGCGTGGCGCCGTGGACCTGGACAGGGAGCGCGAGCACCATCGAGCCCCCGACCGCATTGGCATCCGCAAACGCGAGGAGACTTCGTGGCCACCGAGACACCGCCCCCCGCGACACCGGGGGCCCCACTCCCCTCCACCGAGGAGTTCACGGACGTGCAGAAGAGCGCAGAGTTCGGTGAACTGCGCCGCGCGCACCGCTCGTTCGCCTTCCCGCTGACCGTCGCCTTCATCGCCTGGTACCTGCTGTACGTGCTGCTCTCCAACTACGCGGGCGGCTTCATGGGCACCAAGGTGGCCGGCAACGTCAACGTGGCCCTGATCCTGGGCCTCGCCCAGTTCCTGAGCACCTTCCTCATCGCCTGGTGGTACGCGCGGCATGCCGCCGCCAAGCTCGACCCGAGGGCCGAGGCCATCAAGTCCCGGATGGAGGGCGGAGAATGAGCCCCGCAGCGCACACCCTGCTGGCCGCAGGCGAGGCCAGTCAGCACCGGACGCTCATCGTCACGCTGTTCGCGGTCTTCGTCGCCGCGACCCTCGTCATCACCGTCTGGGCGGGCCGCCAGACCAAGGACGCGGCCGACTTCTACGCCGGCGGGCGCCAGTTCAGCGGCTTCCAGAACGGCCTCGCCGTCTCCGGGGACTACATGTCCGCCGCCTCCTTCCTCGGCATCGCCGGCGCCATCGCCCTCTTCGGCTACGACGGCTTCCTGTACTCCATCGGCTTCCTGGTCGCCTGGCTCGTCGCCCTGCTCCTGGTCGCCGAGCCGCTGCGCAACTCCGGCCGCTACACGATGGGCGACGTGCTGGCCTACCGGATGCGCCAGCGGCCGGTGCGCACCGCCGCCGGCGTCTCCACCATCGTCGTGTCCATCTTCTACCTGCTGGCCCAGATGGCCGGCGCGGGCGTCCTGGTCTCGCTCCTGCTCGGCATCACCAGCGACGGCGGCAAGATCGGCATCGTCGCCCTGGTCGGCGTCCTGATGATCGTGTACGTCACCATCGGCGGCATGAAGGGCACCACCTGGGTCCAGATGGTCAAGGCGGTCCTGCTCATCGCCGGCGCCGTGCTGCTGACCTTCCTGGTCCTGCTGAAGTTCCACTTCAACGTCTCGGACCTGCTCGGCAGGGCCGCCGACAACAGCGGCAAGGGCTCGGCGTTCCTGGAGCCCGGCCTGAAGTACGGCGCCACCGGCACCACCAAGCTGGACTTCCTCTCGCTCGGCATCGCCCTGGTCCTCGGTACCGCCGGCCTGCCGCACATCCTCATCCGCTTCTACACGGTGCCGACGGCCAAGGCGGCCCGTAAGTCGGTCATCTGGGCCATCGGCCTGATCGGCGCCTTCTACCTGATGACCCTCGCCCTCGGCTTCGGCGCCGCCGCGCTGATCAAACCGGGTGAGATCATCGCCTCCAACAAAGCGGGCAACACCGCGGCCCCCCTGCTCGCCCTGCACCTCGGCGGCGTGGACTCCGACTGGGGCGCCGTCCTGCTCGCCACGATCTCCGCGGTCGCCTTCGCCACGATCCTCGCGGTCGTCGCCGGACTCACCCTCGCCTCGTCCTCGTCCTTCGCCCACGACATCTACGCGAACGTCATCAGGAAGGGGCAGGCCACCGAGAAGCAGGAGGTGAGCGCCGCCCGTTGGGCGACCGTCGGCATCGGCGCGGTCTCGATCGTCCTCGGCGCGCTGGCCCGCGACCTGAACGTGGCCGGCCTGGTGGCCCTCGCCTTCGCCGTCGCCGCCTCCGCCAACCTGCCGACCATCCTGTACAGCCTGTTCTGGAAGCGCTTCACCACCGCCGGCGCCCTGTGGTCGATCTACGGCGGCCTGGTCACCGCGGTCGGCCTGGTGCTGTTCTCGCCGGTGGTCTCCGGCAGCCCGGCCTCGATGTTCCCCGGCGTCGACTTCCACTGGTTCCCGCTGGAGAACCCCGGGATCATCTCGATCCCCGTGGGCTTCCTGCTCGGTGCCGTGGGCACCCTGCTGTCGAAGGAGGTCCCGGACCCCGGCAAGTACGCCGAACTGGAGGTGCGCTCCCTGACGGGGACGGGCGCGCACTGAGATGCCGTACGACGGCCGCGTCGTCCAGGGCCGTACGGTCCTACGACGCGGCCGTGCCGTACCTCGTCGGATCGGGCCGGTGTCGATGTCAGTGGGGTCACGTAGGCTCACAAGTGACGCAACGCCTGAAGCCGATTCAGAATGAGTGATCCGGAGAGGGAGGGGCCCACGTGCTCATCGACACCTACGGCCGGGTGGCCACCGACCTGAGGGTTTCGCTGACCGACCGGTGCAATCTGCGCTGCACGTACTGCATGCCCGAGGAGGGCCTGCAGTGGCTGGCCAAGCCCGACCTGCTCACGGACGACGAGATCGTCCGGCTCATCGACATCGCGGTCCGGATGCTCGGCATCCGGGAGGTCCGCTTCACCGGTGGTGAGCCGCTGCTGCGCCCCGGCCTGGTCGGCATCGTCGAGCGCGTCGCCGCCCTCGCCCCGCGCCCCCGGATGTCCCTCACCACCAACGGCATCGGCCTCAGGCGCACCGCGGCGGCCCTGAAGGCGGCGGGCCTGGACCGGGTCAACGTCTCCCTCGACACCCTCCGCCCCGACGTCTTCAAGACCCTGACCCGCCGCGACCGGCACAAGGACGTCCTCGAGGGCCTCGAAGCCGCCCGCGCGGCGGGCCTCACCCCGGTCAAGGTCAACACGGTGCTGATGCCGGGGCTGAACGAGGACGAGGCCCCCGACCTGCTGGCCTGGGCCGTCGAGCACGACTACGAGCTGCGGTTCATCGAGCAGATGCCCCTGGACGCCCAGCACGGCTGGAAGCGCGAGGGCATGGTCACCGCCGGGGACATCCTCGCCTCCCTGCGCACCCGCTTCGACCTCACCCCCGAGGGCGCCGAACAGCGCGGCTCGGCCCCGGCGGAGCGCTGGCTGGTGGACGGCGGCCCGCACCGGGTCGGCGTGATCGCCTCGGTCACCCGTCCGTTCTGCGCGGCCTGCGACCGCACCCGTCTGACCGCCGACGGTCAGATACGCACCTGCCTGTTCGCCACCGAGGAGACCGACCTGCGCGCCGCGCTGCGCTCCGACCCCTCCGACGAGGAGATCGCCCGCATCTGGCGCCTGGCCATGTGGGGCAAGAAGGCCGGCGCGGGCCTGGACGACCCGTCGTTCGTGCAGCCGGACCGGCCCATGTCGGCGATCGGCGGCTAGGACCCCTCGGGCGCTTCCCAGTCCTCGAACCTCACGACGTCCTTCAGGAGCGCCCGCACCCCGAGGAACTGCGACAGGTGCTCGCGATGCTCCTCGCACGCGAGCCATGTCTTGCGCCGCTCCGGCGTGTGGATCTTCGGGTTGTTCCAGGCCAGCACCCACACGGCGGCGGCACGGCAGCCCTTGGCGGAGCAGATCGGGGTCTCGTCACTCACGGGTTCGTCTCGGGTTCGTCGCACGGAAACAGGGGCAGAACATGGCGACGCCGAGCAGCCACGGGGGGAGCTGCCCGGCGTCGGTCCGTCGCTCCGACGGGGGATGCGGAGCGCGTACGAAGTATGTCACGGGTCACCCGCCGCCCGGCACCGGAACTGCACGATTGATCTGAGCTTTTCTTGAGCTTGACGGGTGGCAGCGTTCCGCTTGCGGCGTCCGCCGAGGTCGTGCAGAGCCCGGCCGTGGTCACGCAGGGCCCGGCCGTGGTCACGCGGCTCCGGGCCGCTTACCGCGCACACCGGCCGCGGGGTTCGTCGGCACGTCCTCCGCCGCGGTCTCGGCCCCGTTGTCCTCGGCCCGCGGCGGTGTGATCATCGGATGCGTCGGCGGGGTGATGAACGTCGAGGGAAGCGAAGGCGGCCTCTCCCGGCCCGCGTTCGCCATCACCACGGCGATGTAGGGCAGAATCGCGCCGGCCACCAGGGCCACGATGGCGAAGTAGCGTTCGACGTTCCACAGGGTGGCCGCGAGGATCACCGACACGGTACGGATCGACATCGAGATGACGTACCGCCGCTGCCGCCCGCGCACATCCTCGGCCAGTCCCGTCCGGGCTCCGGTGATCCGGAACACCTGGACGCCGCCGTGCTGTTTCCGCATCACAATCCACCATTCGCCCGCATCGGACTCGCCCGGCCCGCACCCACGTCCCGCCCGGCGGGGAACCGTTGCCGGACGTCTCCACGGTACGCCGCGGCCCCGCCGCCCACGAGACCGGGTCGTCCCCTGCCTGCGGCAATGCCACCGGCCCCGCCCCTTACGGGGGAATCCGACATGCGCCGTACGGCGCAGCGACCGAGACTGACCGTAATGCTCACGTCGATCCGTACGAGGAGGCAGCCATGGGCTGGTTGTGGGCGATCATCGTGGGGTTCGTCCTGGGCGTCATCGCCAAGGCGGTCATCCCGGGCAAGCAGCACAGCCCCCTCTGGCTGACCACCATCTGCGGCATCCTCGGCGCCATCGTGGGCAACGCGGTCGCCCGGGCCGTCGGTGTCGAGTCGACCCGGGGCATCGACTGGAGCAGGCACATCTTCCAGCTCGTGGCCGCCATCATCATCGTCGCCGCGGTCGACGCCCTGTACATGGCGACGCTGGGCAAGCGCAAACAGCAACGGGCCTGACCCCGGACACGCCGAAGGGCGGCACCCCTGGCGGGTGCCGCCCTTCGGCGTGTCTCACGCGACCTCGACCGCGGCCAGGTTCCTCTTGCCCCGCCGCAGCACCAGCCAGCGGCCGTGGATCAGGTCCTGGGCCGACGGCACCGCGTCCTCCGCGGTGACCTTCGCGTTGTTCACGTAGGCACCGCCCTCCTTCACCGTGCGCCGCGCGGCGGACTTGCTGGCCACCAGCCCCACCTCCGCGAACAGGTCCACCACCGGGCCCAGCTCGGGGACCTTGATGTGGGGCAGCTCGGACAGCGCGGCCGCCAGCGTCTTCTCGTCCAGCTCCGCCAGCTCGCCCTGCCCGAACAGCGCCTTGGACGCGGCGATCACCGCGGCCGTCTGCTCGGCGCCGTGCACCAGCGTCGTCAGCTCCTCGGCGAGCGCCCGCTGCGCGGCCCGGGCCTGCGGACGCTCCTCGGTCTGCCGCTCCAGCTCCTCGATCTCCTCGCGGGACCGGAAGCTGAAGATGCGCAGGAACTTGGAGACGTCCCGGTCGTCGGCGTTGACCCAGAACTGGTAGAACGCGTACGGCGTGGTCATCTCGGGGTCGAGCCACACCGTGCCGGACTCGGTCTTGCCGAACTTGGTGCCGTCCGCCTTGGTGATCAGCGGGGTGCCGAGCGCGTGCACCACGGCGTCCGGCTCGACCCGGTGGATCAGGTCGGTGCCGGAGGTGAGGTTGCCCCACTGGTCGCTGCCGCCGGTCTGCAGGGTGCAGCCGTACCGCCGGTACAGCTCCAGGAAGTCCATGCCCTGCAGGATCTGGTAGCTGAACTCGGTGTAGCTGATGCCCGCGTCGGAGTTGAGCCGCCGGGAGACGGCCTCCTTGGCGATCATCTTGTTGACCCGGAAGTGCTTGCCGATGTCCCGCAGGAACTCGATGGCCGACAGGCCCTGGGTCCAGTCCAGGTTGTTGACCATCACCGCGGCGTTCGGACCCTCGAAGTCCAGCAGCGGCTGGATCTGCGCGCGCAGCCGCTCCACCCACTGGGCGACGACCTCCGGCGCGTTCAGCGTGCGCTCGGCGGTGGGCTTCGGGTCACCGATCAGACCGGTGGCACCCCCGACCAGGCCCAGCGGGCGGTGCCCCGCCTGCTGGAGGCGGCGCATCGTGAGGATCTGCACCAGGTTGCCCAGGTGCAGGCTGGGCGCGGTCGGGTCGAAGCCGCAATAGAACGTGACGGGGCCGTCCGCGAACGCCTTGCGCAGTGCGTCCTCGTCCGTGGAGAGGGCGATGAGCCCCCGCCACTTCAGCTCGTCGACGATGTCCGTCACGGTTCTCGTGTCTCCTCGGTGATCTTCGGGCAGTCGGGTGACAGCCGACTACGAGGTTATACGCCCTGACTGACAGAACTCATGTTGAAATCGGGGACCCGCAGCGCCGGCATGGCGGCCCGGGTGAACCAGTCGCTCCACTCCCGCGGCAGCGTGCGCTCCGTGCGGCCCGCCTCCGTGGCCCGCCGCAGCAGGTCCACCGGCGACTCGTTGAACCGGAAGTTGTTCATCTGCCCGGTCACCTCCCCGTTCTCCACGAGGTAGACGCCGTCCCGGGTCAGGCCCGTGAGCAGCAGTGTGGCCGGGTCGACCTCGCGGATGTACCACAGGCAGGTCAGCAGCAGCCCGCGCCCGGTGTCCGCGACCATCTCCTCCAGGGAGCGATCGTTGCCGCCGTCCAGGATCAGGTTCCCCGGCGCCGGGGCGACCGGCAGGCCCGTCAGGGCGGCGCTGTGCCGGGTCGTCGTCAGATGCCTGAGCACGCCCTCGCGGATCCAGTCGGTGGGGTGCGTCGGAAGGCCGTTGTCGAACACCGACTGGTCGCCGCCCGAGGAGTGGGCGACCACGAAGGGCAGGCACTCGAGGCCCGGCTCGTTCGGGTCGCTGCGCAGGGTCAGGGGCAGCTCGGAGAGCTTCTCGCCGATCCGGGTGCCGCCGCCCGGCTTCGAGAACACCGTGCGCCCCTCGGCCGCGTCCCGGCCGGAGGCCGACCACAGCTGGTAGATCAGCAGGTCCGCGACCGCGGTCGGCGGCAGCAGCGTCTCGTAGCGGCCCGCGGGCAGCTCCACGCGCCGCTCGGCCCAGCCCAGGCGCACGGCCAGCTCGGCGTCGAGGGCGCCCGGGTCCACGTCCTTGAAGTCCCGGGTGGAGCGGCCGGCCCAGGCCGAGCGCGTGCGGTCGGGCGACTTGGCGTTGAGCTCCAGCGTGCCGTTCGGCTGGTCGTGCCGCAGCCTCAGCCCGGTGGACGTGCCCACGTACGTCGAGACCAGCTCGTGGTTGGCGAAGCCGTACAGCTCCCGGCCGCCCGCACGCGCGCGGGCGAAGGCCTCGCCCAGCGCCGGCGCGAAGTCGGCGAACACCGCGGAGGAGGTCTCGGCGGGCGCGTCCGTGAAGTCAGGCGACGGGGGCGCGTCCGTGACCAGCGGCTGCGCGTCCTCGGCGGGCCCGGATCCGCGCGCGGCCTCCTCGGCGGCGCGCACCAGCGGCTCCAGGTCCGCGGCCGTGACGGCCGAGCGCGAGACCACACCGGAGGCCGTGCCCTCCTTGCCGTCCACGGTCGCGATCACGGTGAGCGTACGGCCCCGCGTCACACCGTTCGTGGTGAGCGCGTTGCCGGCCCAGCGCAGGTTGGCGGTGGAGTGCTCGTCCGCGATGACGACGCAGCCGTCGGCCCGGGACAGCGCGAGGGCCTGCTCGACGACCTCGTGCGGCTTGTTCGTACGGGCGCTCATCGACCGGCCTCCTGAGTCGTGTTGAGACTGTGCTTTCCCGGGGTGCGCCCCCCGGACCCCCGGCCGATCGCCGTGCTGACCTTCATCGACCGGCCTCCTGAGTCGTGTTGAGGATGTTGACGCCCCGGAACAGGGCGGAGGGGCAGCCGTGGGACACGGCGGCGACCTGGCCCGGCTGGGCCTTGCCGCAGTTGAAGGCGCCGCCGAGGACATAGGTCTGCGGACCGCCCACCGCCGCCATCGACCCCCAGAAGTCGGTGGTCGTCGCCTGGTAGGCGACGTCCTTCAGCTGCCCGGTGATCCGCCCGTTCTCGATCCGGAAGAAGCGCTGCCCGGTGAACTGGAAGTTGTACCGCTGCATGTCGATCGACCAGGACCGGTCGCCGACCACGTAGATGCCCCGGTCGACGCCGCCGATCAGGTCCTCGGTGGACAGCCCCGCCGGGTCGGGCCGGAGGGAGACGTTGGCCATGCGCTGCACCGGCACATGGGCGGGCGAATCGGCGTACGCGCACCCGTTGGACCGCTCGAACCCGGTGAGCCGGGCGATCCTGCGGTCCAGCTGGTAGCCCACCAGCGTGCCGTCCCTCACCAGGTCCCAGGACTGCGCCTCGACGCCCTCGTCGTCGTATCCGACGGTCGCCAGGCCGTGCTCGGCGGTGCGGTCACCGGTGACGTTCATCAGCTCGGAGCCGTAGGCCAGCTTGCCCAGCTGGTCGAAGGTGGCGAAGGAGGTGCCGGCGTACGCGGCCTCGTAGCCGAGCGCCCGGTCCAGCTCCGTCGCGTGCCCGATGGACTCGTGGATGGTCAGCCACAGGTTGGACGGGTCGACCACCAGGTCGTACAGGCCCGGTTCCACGCTCGGCGCCCGCATCTTCTCGGCGAGCAGCTCCGGGATCCGCTCCAACTCGGAGTCCCAGTCCCAGCCGGTGCCGGTCAGGTACTCCCAGCCCCGCCCCACGGGCGGCGCGAGGGTGCGCATGGAGTCGAACTCCCCGCTCGACTCGTCGACCGACACGGCCGTCAGCTGCGGATACAGCCGCACCCGCTGCTGGGTGGTCACCGTCCCCGCGGTGTCCGCATAGAACTTGTTCTCGTGCACGGTGAGCAGCGAGGCGTCCACGTGGTCGACGCCGTTGGCCGCCAGCAGCCGGGCGCTCCACTCGGCCAGCAGCGCCGCCTTCTCCTCGCCGGGCACCGAGAACGGGTCGATCTCGTACGAGGAGATCCACGTCTTGTCGGTGTGCACGGGCTCGTCGGCGAGTTCCACGCGCTCGTCCGACCCCGCCGCCCTGATCACCTCCGCGGAGAGCTTGGCCATGGCGACCGCCTGGGCGGCCACCCTGGCGGCCGCGTCCATGGTCAGGTCCACCCCGGAGGCGAAGCCCCACGTACCGCCGTGCACGACCCGGACCGCGTATCCGAGGTCGGTGGTGTCCGACGATCCCGCGGGCTTGGCGTCCCGCAGCCGCCAGGACGCACTGCGCACCCGCTCGAACCGGAAGTCCGCGTGCTCGGCCCCGAGCGCACGCGCGCGTGCGAGCGCGGCGTCGGCCAGGGCCCTGAGCGGCAGCGCCGTGAAGGCTTCGTCGATGGAATGAGGCACGGAGGTCTCCCTGCTGTCGTCGCCTGTCGCGTCCGATCATGGCGCGCGAGCGGCCCGGCGGACCACACCCTTTCGGTCCCGGAGCGGCGCGATTCTGTAGGGACCCGACAGCGACACCCCCGCGCCACTGTCGGTGCCCGATTGCCCTCCGGCGCGGCGGTACCGATAGGTTTTCGGGGGAAGCCGCCTGTCATCCAGCTGTTCGGGCGGGTTGTCGGACATCTGCAGACCGCTATCGAAAGGGTGATCCGTTGAGCCGCTCGGTTCTCGTCACCGGAGGCAACCGGGGCATCGGCCTCGCCATCGCCCGCGCTTTCGCCGACGCCGGCGACAAGGTTGCCATCACGTACCGCACGGGCGAGCCGCCGGCCGCCCTGGCGGAATTGGGCTGCCTGGCCGTCAAGTGCGACATCACCGACCCGGAGCAGGTGGAGCAGGCCTACAAGGAGATCGAGGAGCAGCACGGCCCGGTCGAGATACTGATCGCCAACGCCGGTGTGACCAAGGACCAGCTGCTGATGCGCATGTCCGAGGAGGACTTCACCTCGGTCGTCGACACCAACCTCACCGGCACCTTCCGCGTCGTCAAGCGTGCGAACCGCGGCATGCTGCGCGCCAAGAAGGGCCGCGTCATCCTGATCTCGTCCGTGGTCGGCCTGCTCGGGTCGGCCGGCCAGGCCAACTACGCCGCCTCCAAGGCCGGCCTGGTCGGTTTCGCGCGCTCCCTGGCCCGCGAGCTGGGGTCGCGCAACATCACCTTCAACGTCGTCGCACCCGGCTTCGTCGACACCGACATGACCAAGGTGCTCACCGACGAGCAGCGCAAGAACATCGTCTCGCAGGTGCCGCTCGGCCGCTACGCGCAGCCGGAGGAGATCGCCGCGACGGTGCGGTTCCTCGCCTCCGACGACGCCTCGTACATCACTGGAGCCGTCATCCCCGTTGACGGCGGACTGGGAATGGGTCACTGATCACATGAGCGGAATTCTCGAGGGCAAGCGCGTCCTGATCACCGGTGTGCTGATGGAGTCCTCCATCGCCTTCCACGCCGCCAAGCTGGCCCAGGAGCAGGGCGCCGAGATCATCCTGACGGCGTTCCCGCGGCCCACCCTGACCGAGCGCATCGCCAAGAAGCTGCCGAAGCCCACCAAGGTCATCGAGCTCGACGTCACCAACGGCGAGCACCTGAGCCGCCTGGCCGACCTGGTCGGCGAGGAGCTGGGCGGCCTCGACGGCGTCGTGCACTCCATCGGCTTCGCGCCGCAGGACGCGCTCGGCGGCAACTTCCTGAACACGCCCTTCGAGTCCGTGGCCACCGCCATGCACGTCTCGGCGTACTCCCTGAAGTCGCTCACCACGGCCTGCCTGCCGCTGATGCAGAACGGCGGCTCGGTCGTCGGTCTGACCTTCGACGCGCAGTTCGCCTGGCCGCAGTACGACTGGATGGGCCCGGCCAAGGCCGCCCTGGAGGCCACCAGCCGGTACCTCGCCCGTGACCTGGGCAAGCAGAACATCCGCTGCAACCTCATCTCGGCCGGCCCCATCGGCTCCATGGCCGCCAAGTCCATCCCGGGTTTCAGCGAGCTGGCCTCCGTCTGGGACACCCGCTCCCCGCTGGAGTGGGACCTGAAGGACCCCGAGCCGGCAGGCCGCGGCATCGTCGCCCTGCTGAGCGACTGGTTCCCGAAGACCACCGGCGAGATCATCCACGTGGACGGCGGTCTGCACGCCATCGGCGCCTGACCCCACCGCCCGAGCCCTGACGACGAGGCCCGCACCCGGCTCCCGGGTGCGGGCCTCGTCGCTGTCATCCGTTCGGCTCGCCGGCCGGGCGCCCCGCCGCGCGGGCGGCGCACCCTGTTGACAGCGTTCACCTGGCGCGTCCCTCCGCAGCCCGGCCGAGGAGGTCCCCTTGTGCGCCCGTCCCGCAGCCTCGCCCCGCTGGCCGTGGCCGTCGCCCTCGTGCTCTGCCTGCCCTACGACGCGATGCCCCGCGCGCGCGTGAGCGCCGCGCGGCCGCCCGCGCCCGACCTGTTCGGCGCCGCCTGCCGCACGGCCGTCCGTGGCTCCCACGTGGAGGCCTACTGCCACAATCCGTATGTCGACACCGACCGGGTGCGCCTGCACGTCGAGTGCGCCCGCTGGTGGGACATCGACACCGACAGCGCGCCGGTGGACGCCGGGCCCGCCATGACCGTACGGCTGACCGGGCGGTGCTGGAAGGAGATCCGCACGGCCTGGATCAGTCACCAGAGGGTGCGCTGAGCCGGCCCGGACGGCACAGGAACGGGTAGCTCGCGGCCTCCGCCGCCGCCACCTCGGCGTCGCCCGCGCGGATCGCGTCCACGAGCCTGGTGTGGTCCATGTGCGTCTCCGGCGTCAGCCCCGCGCCCACGTCCGCGCGCAGCCAGTCCCGCAGGACCTCGCCCAGGTCCGCGTACATCGCCGTCATGACGTCGTTGTGCGAGGCGGCCACGACGGCCAGGTGGAAGGTGGCGTCGGCCGTCACGAAGGCCTCCGCCTCGCCCGCCTCCCAGGCCTCCTCGCGCCGCGTCAGCAGCGCGTCCAGCTGCTTGAGGTCCTTCTCGGTGCGCCGCTCGGCGGCCAGCCTGGCGGCGGCGGACTCCAGCGTCGAGCGCAGCTCCGCGATGTGCCGCGGGTCGGCCCCGGAGAACCGGCGGTGCATCACGCCGGCCAGTTCGCTCGTCGCCACCACATAGGTGCCGGAGCCCTGCCGGATGTCCAGCAGCCCGTTGTGCGCGAGCGCGCGGACCGCCTCACGGACCGTGTTACGGGCGACGCCCAGCTGCTCCACCAGTTCCGGCTCGGTCGGGATGCGGGAGCCGACCGGCCACTCGCCGGACGTGATCTGGTTCCGCAGCTCGGCGATGACCTGCTCGGACAGCGCCGAACGGCGCGGGTGGCTCAGGGGCATGGCACACCTTCGCACGACGGTTCCGGGCGCGGGGGCCGCGGGGATGGACAGTCAATCATCCCATGATTCTATGATGTGCTGCATGGCCAGTGAGGAAACCCGGACAGTGGAAACCCGTACGGCGATGTCCCCGAGCAGACGCGGTGCGGCGGCCTCGGCGAACACGGACAGGAGGACCTCGGGCGCGGGTGCCACGCGCGCGTGGGCGACCCGCCTGGTGATCGTCGGCATCGTGCTGTCCGCGGTGAACCTCCGCCCCGCCATCACGAGCCTCGGCGCGCTCATGGAGGAGGTGCGCGACGGGCTCGGCATGAGCGGCAGCGTGGCCGGACTGCTCACCTCCGTGCCCCCGCTGTGCTTCGCCGTCTTCGGCGTGGCCGCGCCCCGGCTGGCCCGGCGCTTCGGACCGGCCGCCGTGGTGTGCGCGGGCATGGTCGCCATCGCCGCGGGCCTGCTGATACGGCCGTACGCGGGGAACACCGCGGGATTCCTGGCCGCCAGCGCGCTCGCCCTGATGGGCATCGCCGTGAGCAACGTGCTGATGCCGGTCATCGTCAAGCGCTGGTTCCCCGACCGGGTCGGCTCCATGACCGGCCTGTACTCGATGGCCCTCGCCCTCGGCACCTCCGTCGCCGCCGCGGCGACCGTGCCGCTGACCGACGCCATGGGTGGCAACTGGCACTCCGGGCTCGCCGTCTGGGCCGCCGTCGCCGCCGCGGCCGTCCTGCCCTGGCTGCCGCTGGTACGGGACCGCGGTACCGGCGCGGCGGGGGACCGCCGGCAGCTTCCCGCGACCGCGGAGCAGGGGCAGGTTCCGCAGACCGTCCCGACTCCGCAGGCCCCGCTGCGGATCACCCGCAGCCGCACCGCCTGGGCGCTCGCCGTCTTCTTCGGCCTCCAGGCCACCGCCGCCTACATCACCATGGGCTGGATGGCGCAGATCTTCCGCGACGCCGGCGTTCCGGCGGGCACCGCGGGCCTGCTGCTCGCCGTCACCATGGTGATGGGCGTGCCGCTGGCCTTCGTCATCCCGCGGGTCGCCACGCGGCTGCCCCACCAAGGCCCGATCGTGCTGACGCTGGGCGTGTGCGGCCTCGCCGGGTACGCCGGCCTGTACTTCGCGCCCGCCGGCGGCGCCTGGGCCTGGGCGCTGCTGCTCGGCGTCTCCAACTGCGCCTTCCCGCTGGCCCTGACGATGGTCGGCATGCGGGCCCGGACCGGCCCGGGCGTGGCCCAGCTGTCCGCGTTCGCGCAGAGCACCGGCTACCTGATCTCCATCCCCGGCCCGCTCCTGGTCGGCGTGCTCTACCAGCACAGCGGCGGCTGGGGCCTGCCGATCGCCCTCATGGCGGGCCTCATGGTGCCCCAGATTCTGGTGGGCCTGCTGGCGGGCCGCGACCGCACGGTGGAGGACGAGGCAGCCGGGTAGTGCCGGCTCCGGAGGGCGGGCGGCTCCGGAGGGCGGGCGGCTCCGGCCGGGGGCGGTGCCGGCCTGGGTGACGGAACCGAGGGGGGCCGGACTCGCCGGAGCGGGAGGAAGCCCCGGAACGCCCGGAAGGCCCGTTTGGGAGGCCCGGGAGACGATGGGCGAGGCCGCCCGGCAGGAGGTCGGCTCGGCCCGGCCCGAGGCCCGTCCGTGGGACTTTTCCGGGGCGGCGGGCGCTCGCGGGTAGTCGGGTGCGTCGGCCGGATGGACCACGCCGGCAGACCCGGTCGGGCGGATCGCCCGCCGGGGACAGGTGCTCGCGAGGTGAAGCGAGTGATCCGGCCGGGGCGTGCGGGTGACCGATCCGACGCCGAGCCACCCGCACGGGCGACTGGGGCCGCCCCGGCCGTCTCCCGCGGAGCGGATGGTGCGAGACTGGCCGCATGCAGCCTGTGCTCGACCCGAACCCGCAGAACGGCCAGAAGAAGATGCTGATCGTCTTCGGCTCGTTCTTCGCCATCTTCGTGATCATTGCCATCATCGCGACCCTCGCCTCCCCCTGACGGCCCCCGGGCCGATGGTGGGGGTGGCCCCCCTTCCCCTAGGGGGTAAGGGTCAGGGTCAACTGGGTGGAAGTCCGGATGGGTTGGCGGCCCCGGATTCCGTAGCTTCGAGACGTGACCGCGCGAGGCGGTCACCGACCCACTCGAGGACCACGGAGGCGATCATGCCGGCCCGCACCCACTCCCGGCCCCACCCGGCGACCACGGGCGGCGTCGACATCCGGCTGCCCTGGTGGGCCCTCGCCCTGCCCGCGCTCGCGTTCGTCGCGCTGCTGCTGCTGATACTGAACCCGTCGGACGCGCACGCGGCGAGCGGCGACCCGGCCATCACCCACCTCTTCGAGCGCGCCCGGCAACTTCTCGCACGCTGACCAGGAGCCCGTTCCCGCGGCGAATCCGCATGTCAACTCCCTGCGCCGCATGGCCTGTTTCATGCGAAGCTGGGTCCCATGAGCGTCGCAGAACCCCGCAGGATCGCCCTCTTCCGGCATGCGAAAGCCGACTGGCCCCAGGTCTCCGACCACGAGCGCCCGCTCGCCGAGCGGGGCCGCAAGGACGCCGCCGTCGCCGGACGCAAGCTGACCGACTCCGGCATCACCTTCGACCTGGCCCTGTGCTCCACCGCCACCCGGACCCGCGAGACCTGGAAGCTCGCTGTCCACGAACTGGCGCACCGCCCGAAGACGGTCTACGAGGAGCGGGTCTACGATGCCTCGCCCGGCGAACTGATCGCCGTGCTCAACGAGATCCCGGACGACGTCAGGAACGTGATCCTGATCGGCCACAACCCGGGGGTGCACGGCCTCGCCGACATCCTGGCCGGCTCCGCCGAGGGCGACGCCCGCGAGCGGATGAACCGCCGCGGCTTCCCCGCCGCGGCCTTCGCGCTGCTGTCCTTCGAGGGTCCCTGGAAGAGCCTGGAGCCGGGTGTGGCCACGCTCACGGACTACTGGGCGCCCTCGGAGTGACCCGGACGTGACGCCGTAGGGCGCCCGCAGCCGCGGCACACCGCACGGTCCGGCACCGGACCCGAGTGCCGGGCCCTGCCGCACCCGGCGGGGCGCCGCTCCGGCTCAGCTCTCGTCGTGCGTGTCGGCCGCCTCGACCTCTTCCCGGGTGATGCCGAGGAGGTAGAGGACCGTGTCGAGGAAGGGGAAGTTCACCGCCGTGTGTGCCGCCTCGCGGACCACCGGCTTGGCGTTGAAGGCGACGCCGAGACCGGCCGCGTTCAGCATGTCCAGATCGTTGGCGCCGTCACCGATGGCCACCGTCTGTGACAGCGGCACCCCGGCCTCCGCGGCGAACCGGCGCAGCAGCCGCGCCTTCCCCGCGCGGTCCACGATCTCGCCGGTCACCCGGCCGGTCAGCTTCCCGTCGGCGATCTCCAGCGTGTTGGCCTGGGCGAAGTCGAGCCCCAGCCGCTCCTTCAGATCGTCCGTGACCTGCGTGAAGCCACCCGAGACGACCCCGACCTGGTAGCCGAGCCGCTTCAGTGTGCGGATCAGGGTGCGGGCGCCCGGGGTGAGCCGCACCTCGTTGCGCACCTTCTCCACGACCGAGGCGTCCAGCCCCGCCAGCAGGGCCACGCGCGCGTGCAGCGACTGCTCGAAGTCCAGCTCGCCGCGCATCGCCGCCGCCGTCACCTCGGCGACCTTGTCCTCGCAGCCCGCGTGAGCGGCGAACAGCTCGATGACCTCGTCCTGGATCAGGGTGGAGTCCACGTCCATGACCACCAGGCGCTGCGCGCGCCGGTGCAGGCCCGCGGAGACGACCGCGATGTCGACACCCAGTGCCGCAGCGTCCGACGCGAGGGCCGTGCGCAGCGGCCCGGTCTCCACGCCGGAGACGGCGAACTCCACCGCGGTCACCGGGTACTTGGCGAGCCGGAAGATACGGTCGATGTTGCCCCCGGCCTTCGCGATCCGGGCGGCGACGGCGGCCGTCGACTCGGCGGTGAGCGGATGGCCGAGCACGGTCACCAGGGAGCGCCCGAGACCGCGCGGCCGGTTGTCGCCGTGGCCCGAGATGATCTCCGCCTGCATCTTCATCGACTCGGCCCAGCTGTGCACGGTTGCCCGCAGGTCGCCCTCCAGGCCGGCCGAGGGCTGGCTGACCAGCGCGCACAGCACCAGGCGCCCCCGCGTGACGACCTGCTCGATGTCGACCACGTCGACGCAGTACGCGGCCAGCGTGTCGAAGAGGCCGGCCGTGATGCCCGGGCGGTCCTTGCCGAAGATCTTGACGAGGAGAGTGGGGACCTCTGAGGTCTGCGAAGCGCTCATGGTGTCACCACCGTATCCGGCACCCAGTGCCGCCCGCCGCCGAGGTCCGCCTGACGGACACGGAACAATGGGTGGCGGTCCGGTGTCGCGGACCTGGCCGGGGAAAGACCTGCCGGGGACGACCAGTCCCCTGCCCGCACGCTGCCGACACCCACCTTCACCATGACTGTGCCACGGCGGCCCGCGCAGGCGCATGTGCACTCCGCTCGGGAGAGGGCCGCTTCAGGTGCCGGCGCCTCCCCTGGCTGCGGGGCGGGCGTCGCCATCGCGCGCGCACTTGCCACTGCTGTGCCGCTCCGTCCGGGCGCGGTGGTTCTCTCCGCGACGCCCGGGTGGTCCCGACGGGTGCGACGCCCGGGCGGTCGCCGGCTTCACCCGCGGCGCTTGGGCGTTCCCGGTGGCGGCGGGGGCCCGTCTTCCGGCCTGCCCCGTCGTTGATCGTCCGGCCGTGGGGCCGGACCTCGGCGGGGCGGCGGGGGAGCGGGGCCGAGTGGGCCGGCGATGGTCGGGGCGCCGTACACGTCCTCGCCGGGCTGCGGCGGCACGGCGTCCGGCGGCTCCTCGCGTCCCTCCTCCGGCACCTTCAGGTAAGGATTCGTGTCGGGGTTCGGAGGCCGGTACGGCCTGCTCGGCAGGTAGGGCCCGACGCCGTCACCGTATGCCGCGTGCCCGCCCCCGGCGCTGTACCCGGAGCGCTCTCCGCCCCCGGCGCCCGCCCTGAAGCGCTCTCCGCCACCGCCGTACTCGGCGCTCCCGACCGTCCCTTCACCGTGACCCGCATGCCCGGCCGGCGTCCCCCGGCCGCGCCCCGGATACCCGGCACCGGCTTTCCCGCCGCCTTTCGGGCCCGACACCCCCTCGCCGTACTCAGTGCCCCCGGACATCCC
>NZ_JBLEBI010000124.1:0-20391 GCF_047340315.1 Streptomyces sp. AF1A | reverse complement strand
TGGCCGTCCTCCTTGCGGCGCGCTCGATCGTCGGCTGCCCGGCGGTCTGCTCGGGCGGCGGCCCGGTACCGGCAGGTGCCGCCCCATCCGCAGCGCCCGCGGATCCCGTCGCTCCGTTCGGGGCGCCCACGCCCCGCGCCGGCTTCACCGGCCTCGTGCGGGCGGCCGACACGGCCCTCGCGCGCGTGCTCTCCTTCGCGGCCACTCCCTTGGCGGCGCCACGGCAGGCAGCCGCGGCACCAGAGGCGGCCGCGCCCCTGGGCCGGCCGGTCGCCGGCTGCTGTACGGCGGTCTTCTTCGCCACCATGGCCGCGGCCCCTTCACATATTGTGATCTTGCTCGCGAATCGTGCTGGGACGATAAATCGACTTGGGTCCCGCGGCAACGGGGCACACCGCCCGATTCGCCCGCCCGCACCCCCCCGCGCAGCGGGCCTGCATCCGTTGTGCCCAGCTCCCCGCCGGGTAATCCGCCGAGCCTGCCCTCCCCCGGATGCGGACGCCCGCGCCCTGGCCATTCGGGGCATCGCAGCGTGTTCCCGCCCCGGCCTCGCAGCGTGTTCCCGCCCCGGCCCCGCCGCCCCTTCCCGACCGGTTCCGGAAGGCGCTGCGACGCCCGCCGCGCGGTAAACCGGTCGGCTGCTGTCCGCGCGGCGCCGTACACTGGGCGGAGCGAGAAGCGTGGATGGGGACGAGTAGCGGCGTACGCAGCCCAGAGCGACCCGGGGACGGTGTGAGCCCGGGGGCGAGCGCGACGTGAAGATCACCCCGGAGCCGCCGGAAGAAAGCGACCGCCTTCGGGCGGGGGCGAGTAGAACCGGCTTCGCGAACCCAATGAGGGGGCTCACCGGCGCGTAGGGCGCGGCGGCAGGCCAAGGAGGGTGGTACCGCGGGAGCGCGCCGCACACGGCGTAGGCAGCATCGAAGGCTCTCGTCCCTCCGACGGAAGGCAGCAAGTCCGTTGGAGGATGCTCGCAGATGACAGCGCCGACGTACCGCCAGGTGCCCGCACAGGTCGACCTGCCCGCTCTTGAGCACGCCGTGCTCGACTTCTGGCGCGAGCAGAAGATCTTCGCCAAGAGCCTGGAGCAGTCCGAGGGCCGCCCCGAGTGGGTCTTCTACGAGGGCCCGCCCACCGCCAACGGCATGCCCGGCGCCCACCACATCGAGGCGCGCGTCTTCAAGGACGTCTTCCCGCGCTTCCGCACCATGCGCGGTTACCACGTGGCCCGCAAGGCCGGCTGGGACTGCCACGGGCTGCCCGTGGAGCTGGCCGTGGAGAAGGAGCTGGGCTTCTCCGGCAAGCAGGACATCGAGGCGTACGGCATCGCCGAGTTCAACGCCAAGTGCCGCGAGTCCGTGACCCGGCACACCGACGCCTTCGCCGAGCTGACGACCCGCATGGGCTACTGGGTCGACCTCGACGACGCCTACTGGACCATGGACCCCGAGTACGTGGAGTCGGTCTGGTGGTCGCTGAAGGAGATCTTCGGCAAGGGCCTGCTGGTGCAGGACCACCGTGTCGCCCCCTGGTGTCCGCGCTGCGGCACCGGCCTGTCCGACCACGAGCTGGCGCAGGGCTACGAGACGGTCGTCGATCCGTCCGTCTACGTCCGCTTCCCGCTCACGTCCGGACCGCTCGCCGGCGAGGCCGCGCTCCTGGTGTGGACGACGACCCCCTGGACGCTGGTGTCCAACACGGCGGTCGCCGCGCACCCCGAGGTGACCTACGTCGTGGCCACCGACGGGGAGGAGAAGCTCGTCGTCGCCGAGCCGCTTCTCGCCAAGGCGCTCGGCGAGGGCTGGGAGGCCACGGGTCAGACCTTCACCGGCGCCGAGATGGAGCGCTGGACGTACCAACGCCCGTTCGAGCTCGTCGAGTTCACGGAGCCCGCGCACTACGTGGTGAACGCCGATTACGTCACCACCGAGGACGGTACGGGCCTGGTCCACCAGTCCCCCGCCTTCGGTGAGGACGACCTCAGGGTCTGCCGCTCCTACGGCCTGCCCGTGGTCAACCCGGTGCGCCCGGACGGCACCTTCGAGGAGGACATGCCGCTGGTCGGCGGCGTCTTCTTCAAGAAGGCCGACGAAAGGCTCACCGAGGACCTGGCGCAGCGCGGCCTCCTCTTCAAGCACCTGCCGTACGAGCACAGCTACCCGCACTGCTGGCGCTGCCACACCGCGCTGCTGTACTACGCGCAGCCCTCCTGGTACATCCGCACCACGGCGATCAAGGACCGCCTGATCCAGGAGAACGAGAAGACCAACTGGTTCCCGGAGACGGTCAAGCACGGCCGCTACGGGGACTGGCTGAACAACAACATCGACTGGGCGCTGTCCCGCAACCGCTACTGGGGCACCCCGCTGCCGATCTGGCGCTGCGAGGACGGCCACCTCACGGTCGTGGGCTCCCGCGCTGAGCTGACCGAGCTGACCGGCACCGACCAGTCGGACCTCGACCCGCACCGTCCGTACATCGACGAGGTCACCTTCCCCTGCCCGCAGTGCCGGCAGACGGCCACGCGCGTGCCCGAGGTGATCGACGCCTGGTACGACTCGGGTTCGATGCCGTTCGCCCAGTGGGGCTACCCGTACAAGAACAAGGAGCTGTTCGAGAGCCGGTACCCGGCGCAGTTCATCTCCGAGGCGATCGACCAGACCCGCGGCTGGTTCTACACGCTGATGGCCGTCGGCACCCTGGTCTTCGACAAGTCGTCGTACGAGAACGTCGTGTGCCTCGGCCACATCCTCGCCGAGGACGGCCGCAAGATGTCCAAGCACCTGGGCAACATCCTGCAGCCGATCCCGCTCATGGACCAGCACGGCGCGGACGCGGTGCGCTGGTTCATGGCGGCCGGCGGCTCCCCGTGGGCAGCCCGCCGGGTCGGCCACGGCACCATCCAGGAGGTCGTCCGCAAGACGCTGCTGACGTACTGGAACACGGTGGCCTTCCAGGCGCTGTACGCCCGCACGTCGCAGTGGGCGCCGAGCGCCGCCGACCCGGCCCCGGCCGAGCGCCCCCTGCTGGACCGCTGGCTGCTGTCGGAGCTGCACGCGCTCACGGACCAGGTGACGCAGGCGCTGGAGGCGTACGACACCCAGCGCGCCGGCAAGCTGCTGTCCGCGTTCGTCGACGACCTCTCGAACTGGTACGTCCGCCGTTCGCGCCGCCGCTTCTGGCAGGGCGACAAGGCCGCGCTGCGCACGCTGCACGAGGTGCTGGAGACCGTCACCAAGCTGATGGCGCCGATCACCCCGTTCATCACCGAGCGGGTGTGGCAGGACCTGGTCGTGCCGGTCGACCCGGGCGCCCCGGAGTCCGTGCACCTGGCCCCCTGGCCGGAGGCGGACCTGTCGGCGATCGACCCGGAGCTGTCGAAGCGGATGGTCCTGGTCCGCCGGCTGGTGGAGCTGGGCCGCGCCACGCGCGCGGAGTCGGGCGTCAAGACCCGTCAGCCGCTGTCCCGGGCACTGATCGCCGCCAACGGCTTCGAGACCCTGGACCCCGAGCTGCGCACGCAGATCACGGAGGAGCTGAACGTCTCCTCGCTGGCGTCGCTCTCCGAGGTCGGCGGCTCACTGGTGGACACCACCGCCAAGGCCAACTTCCGCGCGCTGGGCAAGCGGTTCGGCAAGCGGGTCCAGGACGTGGCGAAGGCCGTCGCGAACGCGGACGCGGCCGCGCTCTCGCTGGCCCTGCGCGAGGGCACGGCCTCGGTGGAGGTCGACGGCGAGACGGTCACCCTGGCTCCGGACGAGGTGATCATCACCGAGACCCCGCGCGAGGGCTGGTCGGTCGCCTCCGACTCGGGCGCCACGGTCGCCCTGGATCTGGAGATCACGGAGGAGCTGCGGCAGGCGGGCCTCGCCCGTGACGCGATCCGGCTGATCCAGGAGGCCCGCAAGAACAGCGGCCTGGACGTCACCGACCGGATCGCCCTGCGCTGGACCTCGACCGACCCGGCCGTCATCGCGGCGTTGACCGAGCACGCCGCTCTCATCGCCGACGAGGTCCTGGCGACCGACTTCCGTCAGGGTGAGGCCGACGACACCTACGGCGAGCCGTTCACCGACGAGGGACTGTCGCTGACGTTCCGGCTGCGCAAGGCGTAGGCGCCGCCTGTTGCCGACGAAGGGCCGATCTCCCGTGCGGAGACCGGCCCTTGCCGTTGATCGCGCCTCGCACCACCGGCCGGCGTGGTTCCCCGGCCCGGAGGCGCTCTGCGCAACGCGCGTAAAAAGGGCGGGCCCCCGGGACCGAAGTCCAAGGGGCCCGCCCTGGTGAGCGCTGCCGACGCCGTTGTCGTACTAGTGCCCGGTGCTCAGTTGTCGTCCTCGTCGATCAGGAACCCGCGCATCGGCGAGGGCGCCTGGCCCATCGGGGACGGACCCTGCGGACGGACCGGGGCCATGGGCTGGGTCATGGCCGGGGTCATCTGCTGCTGACCGCCGTAGGACGGGCCGGACGGACCGGGCGAGCCGCCCATGGTCTGGTTGCCGCCGTAGGACGGGGCGCCCGCGCCGGCCGGGGCCATGGAGGGCGCCGGGGACGGCGGCAGGGACGCCGTGGCCGGGGTGCGCGGCGGGGCCAGGGAGTCGTCGGCCTGGGTCTCCAGCTGGCGCAGCTGGGACTCGAGGTACGACTTCAGGCGCGTGCGGTACTCGCGCTCGAAGCCGCGCAGGTCCTCGACCTTGCGCTCCAGCGTGGCGCGGGCGGACTCCAGGGAGCCCATCGCGACGCGGTGCTTCTCCTGCGCGTCCCGCTCCAGGGCGTCGGCCTTGGCACGGGCGTCACGCTCCAGACCCTCGGCGCGGCTGCGGGCCTCGCCGACGATCTTGTTGGCCTCCGAGCGGGCCTCGGCGATCGCCTGGTCGGCGGTCTGCTGGGCCAGCGAGAGGACGCGCGCGGCGCTGTCGCCGCCGGGGCCCTGACCGGGGCCGCCCATCGGACCGCCCATGGGGCCACCCATGGGACCGCCCATCGGACCGCCCATCTGCTGCATGGGCGACTGGCCGCCCATCGGGCCCTGCCCCATCGGACCCTGCCCCATCGGACCCTGCCCCATCGGACCCTGGCCCATCGGACCCTGGCCCATCGGGCCGGGACCCTGCGGGCCACCCTGACCGCCGGGGCCGGCGGGCAGCTGCGGGGCACCGCTCGGCAGCTGGGGCGGGCCACCCATGGGGCCGCCCATCTGCTGCTGCGGCGGGCCCGATATCCCGGCGGGCACAGGCGCGCCGGGACCTCGCATGCCCTGCTGCTGGTCCTGCTCCGGGGGCTTGCGCGCGTTCTGCTGGTTCTGCGCGGCGGCACGCGTCGCGGCGGCCAGCTTGGCGCGCAGGTCCTCGTTCTCGCGGAGCAGACGGGTCAGTTCGGCTTCGACCTCGTCGAGGAAGGCATCGACCTCGTCCTCGTCATAGCCTTCTCGGAGGCGGACGGTCGTGAACTGCTTGTTCCGCACGTCCTCGGGGGTCAACGGCATCTCTTCACCTCAACGTAGTCATCGGCAGTCGGCAAGACCGGGTCGTCCACACGCTCATCTCACGAAGTTCTGCACGATGGCGATGAGAATGTAAACGATGATCATCAGTACGAAGAAGGACAGGTCGAGCGCCACGCCCCCGAGACGCAGCGGCGGGATGAACCGCCGCAGAAGCTTCAGCGGTGGATCGGTGACAGTGTAGGTGGCCTCGAGTACGACCACCATCGCCTTGCCGGGTTGCCACGAGCGGGCGAACTGGAACACGTAATCCATGACCAGGCGGAAGATCAGCACGACGAGGAACACCATCAGCGCGATGTAGATCACCTGCGCGAACACGCTCATGGCCTGCGCTTCCCTCTCCCCTGTCCTGTGCTCTTCCGTGCTTCGGTCGCTGTCGTACGTCTCAGCTCTGGTTGAAGAACCCGCCCTCTGCGATGCGGGCCTTGTCCTCCGCCGTGACATCGACGTTAGCAGGAGACAACAGGAACACCTTCTGCGTCACCCGCTCGATGCTGCCGTGAAGACCAAACACCAAACCGGCCGCAAAGTCGACAAGTCGCTTCGCGTCTGTGTCATCCATCTCAGTCAGATTCATGATCACCGGGGTGCCCTCACGGAAGTGTTCCCCGATGGTACGGGCCTCGTTGTACGTCCGCGGGTGCAGCGTGGTGATCCGGTAAGGCTCTCGTTCCGACACGACCTTGGGCATGATCACCGGCGCGTTCTTCTCCAGGGACTGACGTTCTTGTGTGATGGATGCCACGGGCGCGATCCGCGCCGGGCGCCCCGATTCCGCGGCGAGCGAAGTCGAACGGACCACCGGCTCGCGCGGTGCGGGCGGCTGGACGATTCGTACCTCTTCGCCCCTTTGAGGCTGATGTGCACCATGTGACTGGTGTGACGATTCATGCCGTCGGTGGTCCCGTTCGGGCTCCGGGTCCAGCTCGGGCTCGAAGTCGTCGTCGGGGTCGAAACCGCGGCCGTCGTACCCATCGTCCTCCACGAGGCCGAGGTAGACCGCCATCTTGCGCATCGCGCCGGCCATGCTCTGAGTCCTCCGCTCTGTGGTGGATCGGCTGACGACTGCCAAGTGCCCGCGATCCACGTGGTCGTTGTGCCCGCTTCGCGGGTACTGACCATATTTTCTGCTGTGGTCCGACTTCCTGGCGACGTTACCCGAGCCTGGGGCGGACGCCGAGTACCGCGGTGCCGACGCGTACATGTGTCGCCCCGGCGGCCACGGCCTGTTCGAGGTCCGCACTCATCCCTGCCGACACCATGGTTGCAGCCGGATGAGCTCGGCGCAGGTCGGTCGACAAATCCATGAGCCGTTCGAACGCGGCCTGTTCGCGTCCCGCGTACTCCCCGGTGAGCGGCGCGACGGTCATCAGCCCGTCGAGCCGCAGTCCGGGCGCGCCGGCGACGAGGTCGGCCAACTCTTCGATTCCCTGCGGGACGACGCCTCCCCGCCCGCCCGCCCCCGCGTCCAGTGCGACCTGGATCAGGCAGCCGACCTCGCGCTCCGCGCGCACCGCCTCCTTCGACAGCGCGGTGACGAGCCGGGCGCGGTCGACGGACTGCACGACATCGGCGTAACCGACCACGGAACGAACCTTGTTGGTCTGCAATTGACCGACAAAATGCCATGTAAGGGGCAAATCCGAGCACGCGGCCGCCTTCGGCGCCGCGTCCTGGTCGCGGTTCTCGGCGACATGACGCACACCGAGCTCCGACAGGATCCGCACATCGCCCGCCGGGTAGGTCTTGGTGACCACGATCAGGGTCACCTCCTCCCGCTTGCGCCCGGCCGCGACACACGCGGCGGTGATACGTTCCTCCACTTTCGCCAGATTTGTGGCGAGTTCGGTCTTACGGTCCGTCATGCCCCATCAGTCCAGCCAGACATAGCCCGCGAGCCGCCCGGTGGTGCGGTCGCGGCGATACGAGAAGTGGTCGCCCGACTCCAGCGTGCACACCGGCGACTGCGCCCGGTCGCACACCCCGAGCCGGTCGAGCTGCGCGTGCACCCCCGCGCTCACGTCGACCGCCGGCGTGCCCCACCTGGTCTCAGCGTGCGCCGCCGGCTCGACGGCTGCCACTTCGGCGCGCATCTGCTCCGGCACCTCGTAGCAGCCGCCGCAGACGGCCGGCCCGGTGCGGGCGACGATCCGTTCCGGCGCGGCTCCGAGTTCGACCATGGACCGTACGACGGCCGGGACGACCCCCTTGACCATGCCCGGCCGGCCCGCGTGGGCCGCGGCCGCGACCCCCGCGACGGGGTCGGCCAACAGGACCGGCACGCAGTCGGCGGTCAGCACGGCGAGGGCGAGTCCGCGGCGGGTGGTGACCACGGCGTCGACCGCCGGCACGGCGCTCCCCCTGCCCCACGGTTCGTCCACCACGGCCACGTCCGCGCCGTGCACCTGGTTCATCCAGACGACCAGGCCAGGATCGATGCCGAGCGACGTGGCGGCGAGCTCCCGGTTGGCCCGCACGGACCGCGGGTCGTCGCCTACCGCGCCGCCGAGGTTGAGCTCCTCATACGGAGCGGCGCTCACCCCGCCCCACCGGTCGGTGAAGGCGAAGTGCGCGCCGCTCACGGTGTCGCGCTGTCCTATCACTTGAGGAAGTCCGGCACGTCCAGCTCCTCGGCCGCGCTGTCCGAGTAGGGGGGCCGCGGCGCCGGCGTCACCGGCGGGGGGATCGGGATGTCGGCCGCCGGCTCGGGGGTCGTCTCCGGCTCCTCCTTCGGCTTCACGCTGCCCAGCGAGCCGAAGGAGGGGCGGCTGGGCTCGGGCTGCCGAGCCGGGGCGGGCTCCTCGCGGCGGGCGGGGGCCGAGCCGGAGGCCGAGCCGAGGACGTTGTCCCGGCGGGCCGGAGGCTGGCCGCCGTCGAAGCCGGCCGCGATCACGGTGACCCGGACCTCGTCGCCGAGGGCGTCGTCGATCACCGCACCGAAGATGATGTTGGCCTCGGGGTGGGCGGCCTCGCTGACCAGCTGGGCGGCCTCGTTGATCTCGAACAGGCCCAGGTCGGAGCCGCCGGAGATGGAGAGCAGCACGCCCCGGGCGCCGTCGATGGACGCCTCCAGGAGCGGCGAGGAGATCGCCATCTCGGCCGCGGCCACCGCGCGGTCGTCGCCGCGGGCGGAGCCGATGCCCATGAGGGCCGAACCGGCCTCGGACATGACCGACTTCACGTCGGCGAAGTCGAGGTTGATCAGGCCGGGCGTGGTGATCAGGTCGGTGATGCCCTGGACACCGGAGAGGAGGACCTGGTCGGCGGACTTGAAGGCGTCCAGGACCGAGACCTGGCGGTCCGAGATGGACAGCAGCCGGTCGTTCGGGATGACGATGAGGGTGTCGACCTCTTCACGGAGCTCGGCGATGCCGTCCTCGGCCTGGTTCGCGCGGCGCCGTCCCTCGAAGGTGAACGGGCGCGTGACCACGCCGATGGTCAGGGCGCCCAGGGAGCGCGCGATGTTGGCCACGACGGGCGCGCCGCCGGTGCCGGTGCCGCCGCCTTCACCGGCCGTCACGAAGACCATGTCGGCCCCCTTGAGGACCTCCTCGATCTCCTCGCGGTGGTCCTCGGCGGCCTTGCGGCCGACGGCCGGGTTGGCTCCGGCGCCGAGTCCGCGGGTGAGTTCGCGGCCGACGTCGAGCTTCACGTCGGCGTCGCTCATCAACAGCGCCTGTGCGTCGGTGTT
This sequence comes from Streptomyces sp. AF1A, assembly GCF_047340315.1. NCBI lineage: Bacteria > Bacillati > Actinomycetota > Actinomycetes > Kitasatosporales > Streptomycetaceae > Streptomyces > Streptomyces sp. AF1A. The sequence goes on along the minus strand of NZ_JBLEBI010000124.1, from coordinate 11,194 downwards.
GATGGCGATGAACTCGACACCCTTGAGACCGACCTCGATCATCCGGTTGATGGCATTGACACCACCGCCGCCGACACCGATGACCTTGATGACTGCGAGGTAGTTCTGCGGTGCTGCCACGTCGAAGGCCTCTCGCCTCGAATTACGTTGTCGCCACCGGGCGGTGCCCCGCACCGGGACGACGGATGCCGATTGGGACGGTCCGTAGCGCCGACCCGAACCCTAACCCTGAAGTTTAGGGTTACCAGTGTGTCTGTTCCCTGGAGTCTTCTGAACAGGACACTAAGTCGACAAGTGGCGCCCGTTCAATGAACACGCCGAACCTCCCGTTTTTCTTTTCACCCTATGTGATCAGCCGTAGCAGTGCCCAACCAGGGTGCTGGCCTGCGCAGATGCCCGTCAACTCCCCGAAGCGGCAGGGGCGGTGGGAACGCTCACGTCGAAGTGCCGCGCACCGGCCGCCGCTTTCATGAGAGCGGTGAGGGTCCGTGCCTTGGCGCGGCCGTTCTCGCTGCTGCCCCATGCGACCGTGCGGCCGTCGCTCAACTCCAGCGAGATGTCGTCGTAGGAGCGGACCCGGACGGCCCGGGTGAGCCCGGCGACCGCGTCCGGCAGATCGCCCGCGACCCGGACCGCCTCGCGCACCAGCCGGTCGGTGCCGAAGCGCCGGAAGCTCGCCGCGGCCGAACCCGACCGCACTACGGACAATTCCAGCAGAGGAACGCCCTTCGGTGCCACAGAAACCGTAGCGAATCGGACGCCTTCGCCGTCGACTTCGACGAAGTCCCCGCTCGTTCGGACAACCAGGACCGGGGTGCGCTCGGTGACTTTCAGACCGATTCCATGAGGCCAGGCCCGGACCACGTCAACGGTGTCAATTCGGGGCAATTTCCGGCGAAGTCGGGCCTCGATGCGGCCCGTGTCGACGGACAGCATCGGCGCCCCGACCGGCACGGCCGCCGCGTCCCGGACCTCGGCGGGGGTCAGCACGCGCGTGCCGGACACCGACACGTGCTCGACGCGCAGCCAGCCGGAGCCGTACAACACCCAGCCGCATCCGGCCGCGAGGAGCAGGACGGCCACGGCCAGGACGACCACCGCACGCAGGCGCAGCCTCCGCAGCCGGCGGACGAGCGGCGGGCCGGACGACTCCTGCTGGCGTTCACCGCGCTCGGCGGTCGTCGGTCCGGCCACGCTCACTACCCTTTCGTCATACGGTCCTAACGGCGCGAGGCGATGGCCTCGTACACCATGCCGACGAGCAGCTCGTCGGCGTCCCGGCGGCCGAACTCGCTTGCCGCGCGGGACATCTCGTACAGCCGGTGCGGACTGGCGAGCACGGGCAGGACGTTCTGCTGCACCCACTCGGGCGTGAGTTCCGCGTCGTCGACGAGGAGCCCGCCGCCCGCCTTCACCACCGGCTGGGCGTTGAGCCGCTGTTCGCCGTTGCCGATGGGCAGCGGGACGTAGGCGGCCGGGAGTCCGACGGCGGAGAGTTCGGCGACGGTCATCGCGCCCGCGCGGCAGAGCATCATGTCGGCCGCGGCGTAGGCGAGGTCCATCCGGTCCAGGTAACTTACCGGGATGTAGGGGGGCATCCCCGGCATCTGCTGCACCTGCGGCAGTTCGTTCTTCGGGCCGACCGCGTGCAGGATCTGGACGCCGGCCCGCTGCAGCCAGGGCGCGACCTGCTGGACGACCTCGTTGAGGCGCCGGGCGCCCTGGGAGCCGCCGGAGACGAGCAACGTGGGCAGGTTCGGGTCGAGCCCGAAGCGGGCGCGGGCCTCGGGGCGCGCGGCGGCGCGGTCCAGGGTGGCGATGGCGCGGCGCAGCGGGATGCCGATGTAGCGGGCGTCACGCAGCTTGCTGTCCGGGGTGGAGACGGCGACCCGGGCCGCGTACCGCGAGCCGATCTTGTTGGCCAGACCCGGGCGGGCGTTGGCCTCGTGGATCACGATGGGCACGCCGAGCCGCTTGGCGGCCAGGTAGCCGGGCAGGGCGACATAGCCGCCGAAGCCGACCACGACGTCCGCCTTGGTGCGCTCCAGGATCTGCTCGGCGGCCTTGATCGTGCCGCGCAGCCGGCCCGGGACGGTGATCAGCTCGGGGGTGGGCTTGCGCGGCAGCGGCACCGCCGGGATCAGCGCCAGCTCGTAGCCGCGCTCCGGGACGAGCCGCGTCTCCAGGCCGCGCTCCGTGCCCAGGGCCGTGATGCCCACGGTCGGGTCCTGCCTGCGCAGGGCGTCCGCGAGGGCGAGCGCGGGCTCGATGTGGCCGGCGGTCCCCCCACCGGCGAGTACGACATGCACCGAAATTCACCGCTCTCCGGACGAGCGCGCCACCGAGGCACGCCGTCGCATCGTGTTCCATCTCCGAGGCCCCCGCTCGGCACCGGAGCCTCCAGCCCGCTTTCTACCAAAGCGGGGTTGCCGCGCCGCAAGCGCCGCCCGCGCAGCGGGCTCGTCGCGCGCGAAGGCGATCAGCAACCCGATGGCGAACATGGTCGGCAGCAGGGCGGACCCACCGTAGGAGAACAGCGGGAGGGGGACGCCGGCGATCGGCAGCAGACCGAGCACCGCACCGATGTTGATCACCGCCTGGGCGGTGATCCAGGTGGTCACGCCTCCCGCGGCGTACCTCACGAAGGGGTCCTCCGTGCGTCCGGCCACGCGGATACCCGCATAGCCTAGAGCCGCGAACAGGGCGAGCACCGACAGCGTCCCCGCCAGGCCCAGTTCCTCACCGGTGACCGCGAAGATGAAGTCGGTGTGGGCTTCGGGGAGTTGGCCCCATTTCTCCACGCTCGCACCGAGGCCGGAACCGAAGAGTCCGCCGGAGGCGAGGGCGTAGATGCCGTGCACGGCCTGCCAGCAGTCGGCCACCCCGGTCTTGGGCTGTGTGGCGCCGATGCAGGCGAGGCGGGCCATCCGGTTGGGGCTGGTCTTGATGAGGACCCCGCCGATGAGGGCGGCGACCGTCAGCACCCCGGCGAACAGCCGGGTGGGCGCCCCCGCGAGCCACAGCAGGCCGAACAGGACCGCCGTGAGAATGATCGCCGTGCCCATGTCTCCGCCGAGCATGATCAGGCCGAGGAGCAGGAAGGTGACCGGCACGAGCGGCACCAGCATGTGCTTCCACTGGGTCAGCAGCTTCTTCTCCTGCTTGCGGGCGAGCAGGTCCGCGCCCCACAGCACGAGGGCGAGCTTGCCGAACTCGCTGGGCTGGATCTGGAAGGAGCCGCCGAGGGAGATCCAGTTCTGGTTGCCGTTGACCGCCATCCCTATCCCGGGGACCTGCACCAGGGCCATCAGGAAGACGGCCCCGGCCAGGATCGGGTAGGCCAGCGCGCGGTGCAGCTTCACCGGCATGCGGGAGGCCACGAACAGCAGCACCCCGCCGATCACGGCGGCCAGCAGCTGCTTGCGGAAGAAGTACGACCCCGGCAGCGACATCTGCAGCGCGGTGACCTGGGAGGCCGAGTAGACCATCACCAGACCCAGCACGATGATCAGCACACTGCCGCCGAGGATCAGGTAGTAGGCGGTCAGCGGCCGGTCCCAGGCCTTCCTCGCCCGCCGGAAGAGCCCCTGAACGGGGTTCTCGCGCGTCGGCCGGGCGGCGGCGGGACGCCGGGACGCCCGCTGCACGGGCGGCCTACCGGTACGGCTACTGGGCATCGGCGCCTCCACTGAACGTCGGCCGTCCCACGCGTCCCTCCCAAGATCCGCCCCGGCGGGCGGCCGGGGTCAGGCGCGGAGTTCGCGGACCGCCGCCGCGAACGCGTCACCGCGCTGGTTGTAGTTGGTGAACATGTCCATGGAGGCGCAGGCCGGGGCGAGCAGCACGGTGTCGCCGGCGACCGCGAGCCGCCTCGCCTCCGTCACCGCCTGGAACATCGCCCCAGTGTCGGTCCGGTCGAGGTCGACCACGGGTACTTCCGGGGCGTGTCGCGCGAGGGCGTCGCGGATCAGCTCCCGGTCGGCGCCGATCAGGACGGCACCGCGAAGCCGCTTCGCCGACTTGGCGACCAGTTCGTCGAAGGTGGCGCCCTTCGCCAGGCCGCCCGCAATCCATACGATCGACTCATATGACGCCAACGAAGCTTCCGCGGCATGGGTGTTGGTCGCCTTGGAGTCGTCCACGTACGCGACACCGTCGATGTCGGCGACGTGGGCGATGCGGTGGGCGTCGGGCCGGAAGGCCCGCAGGCCGTCGCGTACGGCCCTGGCGGGCACCCCGAAGGCACGCGCGAGGGCCGCCGCGGCAAGGGCGTTGGCGACGTTGTGCGGGGCCGGCGGGTTGACGTCGGAGACCTCGGCCAGCTCCTGCGCGTTCTTCTGCCGGTTCGCCACGAAGGCGCGGTCGACCAGGATGCCGTCCACGACACCGAGTTGGGAGGGGCCGGGCGTGCCGAGGGTGAACCCGACGGCGCGGCAGCCCTCTTCGACGTCGGCCTCGCGCACCAGGTCCTCGGTGCGCTTGTCGGCCGCGTTGTAGACGCAGGCGACCTTGTTGCCCTCGTAGACACGGCCCTTGTCGGCGGCGTAGGCCTCCATCGAGCCGTGCCAGTCGAGGTGGTCCGGCGCGAGGTTGAGGACCGCCGCGGAGTGCGCCCGCAGCGAGGGCGCCCAGTGCAGCTGGTAGCTGGACAGCTCGACGGCGAGGACGTCGTAGCGCTCCTCGCCGAGGACGGCGTCCAGCAGGGAGACGCCGATGTTGCCGACGGCTGCCGTGCGCAGGCCCGCCGCCTTCAGGATGGAGGCCAGCATCTGCACGGTGGTGGTCTTGCCGTTGGTGCCCGTCACGGCCAGCCAGGGGGCCGCGTCGGGGCCGCGCAGCCGCCAGGCCAGCTCGACGTCGCCCCAGACGGGCACGCCGGCCGCCCGGGCCGCCAGGAACAGCGGCTTGTCGGGCTTCCAGCCGGGCGCGGTGACGATCAGCTCGGTGCCCTCGGGCAGGGTGGCCCCGTCGCCGAGGCGCACGGTGATGCCGAGCGCCTCCAGCTGTGCGGCCTGCTCACGCGCGCGTGCGTCGTCGCCGTCGTTGACGACCGTGACGAGCGCCCCGCGCGCGTGCAGCACCTTCGCCGCCGGGACGCCGGAGACGCCGAGCCCGGCGACGGTGACGTGCTTGCCCTGGAAGTCCTGGAGCTCCGAGCCGGTGGTCACTTTTCCGCTGCCCATCCTGCGTAGAAGAGGCCCAGCCCGACGATCACACAGATGCCCTGGATGATCCAGAAGCGGACCACCACAAGGACCTCGGACCAGCCCTTGAGTTCGAAGTGGTGCTGCAGTGGCGCCATGCGGAAGACGCGCTTTCCGGTGAGCCGGAAGGAGCCGACCTGGATGACGACCGACATGGTGATGAGGACGAACAGACCACCCATGATGGCCACCAGCAGCTCCGTGCGGGAGAGGATGGCCAGGCCGGTGAGGACACCGCCGAGGGCGAGCGAACCGGTGTCGCCCATGAAGATCTTCGCCGGCGAGGTGTTCCACCACAGGAAGCCCAGGCAGGCGCCCATCAGCGCGGAGGCGACCACCGCGAGGTCGAGCGGGTCGCGCACCTCGTAGCAGGCGGCCGGGTTGGTCAGCGTCTGCGCGTTGGCACAGGACTCCTGGTACTGCCAGACGCCGATGAACGTGTAGGCGCCGAAGACGAGCACGGAGGCGCCGGTGGCGAGGCCGTCCAGACCGTCGGTGAGGTTCACGCCGTTCGACATCGCGAGGATCATGAACAGCGCCCAGATCACGAACAGCACCGGGCCGATGGACCAGCCGAAGTCGGTGATGAACGACAGCTTGGTGGAGGCCGGGGTGTTGCCGCGCGCGTCCGAGAACATCAGCGACAGCACGGCGAAGGCGATGCCGACGATCAGCTGGCCGGCCATCTTGGCCTTGGCCCGCAGGCCCAGCGAGCGCCGCTTGACGATCTTGATGTAGTCGTCCAGGAAGCCGACCAGGCCCATGCCCACCATCAGGCCCAGCACCAACAGCCCGGAGAACGTGGGCGGCTTGCCGGTGATCACCTTGCTCAGGAAGTAGGCGGCGACCGTCGCCAGGATGAACGCGATGCCGCCCATGGTCGGCGTACCGCGCTTGCTGGCGTGCTCGCGCGGTCCGTCGTCACGGATGTACTGGCCGTACCCCTTGCGGGCCAGCAGCTTGATCAGCAGTGGGGTGCCGACCAGCGTCAGGAAGAGGCCGATGACTCCCGAGAACAGGATCTGGTTCATCATCGGGCGGCACCCTCACCCTCGGCACCGGTCTCGACGAGCGCCTGGGCAACGCTCTCGAGGCCCACCGAACGGGACGCCTTCACGAGGACGACGTCCCCCGGGCGCAACTCGCTGCGCAACAGGTCGATCGCCGCCTGTGCGTCGGACACGTGCACCGACTCCTCACCCCACGAACCCTCGTTATATGCGCCCAGTTGCAGCCAGGAGGCCTCAATCCCCCCGACGGCGACGAGCTTGCTGACGTTGAGCCGGACGGCGAGCCGTCCGACGGCGTCGTGCTCGGCGAGCGCCTCGTCCCCGAGCTCGGCCATCTTGCCGAGCACCGCCCACGTGCGGCGCCCCTTGCCCATGGCCGCGAGCGCCCTGAGAGCGGCCCGCATGGACTCGGGGTTGGCGTTGTAGGCGTCGTTGACGATGGTCACGCCGTCCGGGCGCTCGGTGACCTCCATGCGCCAGCGGGAGAGGGAGTCCGCCTCGGAGAGCGCGGTGGCGATCTCTTCCGCGGACATGCCCAGCTCATGGGCGACGGCGGCCGCGGCGAGCGCGTTCGACACGTGATGCTCACCGTACAGGCGCATGGTCACATCGCATGCACCGGAGGGTGTGTGAAGCCTGAAGGACGGCTGTCCGCTGTCCGTGAGTCGCACGTTCTCGGCGCGTACGTCCGCTTCGGCCGACTCTCCGAAAAGGACCACCTTCGCCTTGGTACGGGAGGACATCGCCCGCACCAGCGGGTCGTCGGCGTTGAGGATCGCCGTCCCGTCCTCCGGGAGGGCCTCCACCATCTCGCCCTTGGCCTGCGCGATCTGCTCGCGGCCGCCGAACTCCCCGATGTGGGCGGTACCGACGTTGAGCACCAGGCCGATCCTGGGCGGGGTGAGCTCGGTGAGGTAGCGGATGTGCCCGATGCCGCGGGCGCCCATCTCCAGCACGAGGAACTTCGTCTCCTCGGTGGCGCTCAGGGCGGTCAGCGGCAGCCCGATCTCGTTGTTGAGCGACTGCGGCGTGAACACCGTCGGCGCCTTGCGCTGCAGCACCTGGGCGATGAGGTCCTTGGTGCTGGTCTTGCCCGCCGATCCGGTCAGGGCGACGAGGGTCGCGCCGAGCCTGCGCACGACGTGCCGGGCGAGGGCGCCGAGGGCGCTCTGGACGTCCTCCACGACGATCGCGGGCACGCCGACGGGGCGCGACGCCAGTACGGCGACCGCGCCCGCCTGAACGACGGCCCGGGCGTAGTCGTGGCCGTCCACGCGCTCGCCGACGAAGGCGGCGAACAGGCTGCCCGGCACCACCTCTCGGGAGTCCCGGACGACGGGTCCGGTGACCTGCACGGACGGATCCGGTATGTCGTGCGTCTGCCCGCCGACGACTGCTGCGATCTCGGCGAGGGAGAGGGCGATCACAAATTCATCCCTGGGTCTTCTGGATAGCTTCGCGAAGCACCTGGCGGTCGTCGAAGGGACGGACCACCCCGGCGATGTCCTGGCCCTGCTCGTGGCCCTTGCCCGCGACCAGCACCGTGTCGCCGGCCTGGGCACGGCCCACGGCGGCGGCGATCGCGGCGGCCCGGTCCTCGAACAGGAGCACCTCGCCGCGCTCGTGCGCGGGCACGGAGGCCGCGCCCTGGAGCATGGTCGCGAGGATCGCGAGGGGGTCCTCGGAGCGGGGGTTGTCTGAGGTCAGTACGGCCGTGTCGGCGAGCCGGGCCGCGGCGGCGCCCATCGGGGCGCGCTTGGTCCGGTCGCGGTCGCCGCCGCAGCCCAGGACGACGTGCAGCCGGCCCTTGGTGACCTTGCGCAGCGCCTTGAGCACCGACTCGACCGCGTCGGTCTTGTGGGCGTAGTCCACGACCGCGAGATAGGGCTGCCCGGCGTCGACGCGCTCCAGGCGGCCCGGAACGCCGGGCACGGCGGCGATGCCGTCGGCGGCGGCCTGCGGGTCGAGGCGGGCCGCGGCGAGGGCGACGACGGCGGCGAGGGTGTTCGCCACGTTGAAGGGGCCGGGCAGCGGCGACTTGGCGTGGACGCGCACGCCGTCCGGGCCGACGGCGGTGAACGTCGAGTCCATCGGGCCGACCTGGACGTCCTCGGCGCGCCAGTCGGCGTCGGGGTGGCCCTCGGCGGAGAAGGTGACGACCGGGACGGTCGCCTCGGCGGCGAGCCGGCGGCCGTACTCGTCGTCGGTGTTGACGACGCCGAGTCTGCTGCGCTCCGGCGTGAACAGCTGCGCCTTGGCCCGGAAGTAGTCCTCCATGTCGGAGTGGAACTCCATGTGTTCCGGGCTGAGGTTGGTGAACACCGCGATGTCGAAGACGCAGCCGTCGACCCGGCCGAGGACCAGGGCGTGGCTGGAGACCTCCATGGCGACCGCCTCGACGCCGCGTTCGCGCATCACGGCGAACAGGGCCTGCAGGTCGGTGGCTTCGGGGGTGGTGCGCTCGGACTTGATGCGCTCGTCGCCGATGCGCATCTCGACCGTGCCGACCAGTCCGGTCGACTTGGCGGTGCGCAGGCCGCCCTCGACGAGGTAGGCGGTGGTGGTCTTGCCGGAGGTGCCGGTGATGCCGATCTGGAGCAGGTCGCCGCCCGGGTCGCCGTAGATACGGGCCGCCAGTGCGCCCATCCGCGCGCGCGGGTCGTCGACGACCAGGACCGGCAGTCCGGTCGCCGCGGCGCGCTCGGCGCCCGACGGGTCCGTGAGCACGGCGGCGGCACCCAGGCTCGCGGCCTGGGTGACGAAGTCCGCGCCGTGCAGGCGGGCGCCCGGGAGGGCGGCGTACAGGTCGCCGGGGCGGACGGCGCGCGAGTCGTGGGTGATCCCCGTGACCTCGGCGGCGGCGTCCACAGCGGCGGCACCCAGCTGATCGGCCAGCTCCGCCAGGGGTGTGGCGGAGACCTGAACCGGTCGCGGCGGTCCCGGATATGTCACGGAAGCGCCCTTCTGGGTGGTGGGGGACTGATCAGCGTGTGGCACGGCGGTGAGCGTACCGGGCGTACCCGCTCCGGGGCGAAGTGAGGGGTTCTCCGCCCCGTGGTTCCCGGAGTCGGGGGTGATCGTTGTCACGGGCTCGCTCCTGGTGTTTCCGAGGTGCTGATCAGGGCTTGTAGTCGACGGGCAGATCGGCGGCCCGGGCGCCGGTCGGCGGGACCTGGAGGGTCTTCAGGGCGAACTCCATCACCTGCTTGTAGATCGGTCCACAGATCTGGCCGCCGAAGTAGCTGCCGGCGGTGGCGTTCTGGATGGCGCAGTAGACGGTGATCCGGGGGTTGTCGGCGGGGGCGAAGCCGGCGAAGGACGAGGTGTAGCCGCGGTACCGGCCGGTGGCCGGATCCACGCGGTTGGCCGTACCGGTCTTGCCGGCGACGTTGTAGCCGGGGATGCGGGCCTTGTTGCCGGTGCCCTGCTCGTCGTCCACCACGGACTCCAGCATCTGGGCGAGCGACCGGGCGGTCTTCTGGCTGATCACGCGGGTCTCCTTGGGCTTCGGGGCGGGGGTGAAGCGCCCGTCGGGGCCCTTGGTGCCGCGCACCAGGGTCGGCTGGATCCGCACGCCGCCGTTGGCGATGGTCGAGTACACGGAGGCGGCCTGCACGGCGTTGAGGGAGAAACCCTGGCCGAAAGGGATCGTGTACTGCTGCGAGGTGGACCACTTCTGGTACGGCGCGAGGATGCCCGGGGTCTCGCCCGGGAAGCCCAGCCCGGTGTAGCTGCCGATGCCGAACCTGCGCAGGTACGAGTAGAGGACCTTGTTGGCCTCCGGCTGCGTCTTGCCGAGCTGGCCGGTGGCGAGGATGGTGCCGATGTTGCTGGACTTGGCGAGCACGCCGTTGAGCGTGAGGTACCAGGTGCCGTGGTCGACGTCGTCCGAGAAGAGCCGGTCGCCGCGGTGCAGCCGGTTGGGCACGACGACGTGGGTCAGCGGGGTCGCCGCGTTCTCCTCCAGGACGGCCGCCATCGACATCACCTTGGCGGTGGAGCCGGGCTCGAAGGCGTCCTGGACGGCCGCGTTGCCCATGGCCTCGGCGTCCGCCTTCGACAGGTCGTTCGGATCGAACCCGGGCGAGTCGGCCATGGCCAGGATCTGGCCGGTGCGGGTGTCCTGGACAATGACGTAGCCGCGGTCGGCCTTGGACTTCTTCACCTGCTCCGTGATCGCGTGCTGCGCCGCCCACTGGATGTCGCGGTCGATGGTCAGCTCGACGTCGGAGCCGGGCACGGCGGGCGTCTCGGTGGACCCGGCCGTGGGCACCTCGCGCCCGCCGGACTGCGCGTAGCGGATCTTGCCGTCCTTCCCGGACAGCTGCTTGTTCAGCTCCTGCTCGATGCCGCCGCCGCCCTGGCCGTCGGCGTTGACCCAGCCCAGTATCCCGGCGGCGAGGTCGCCGTTGGGGTACACGCGCTGGCTGCTGGGGTCCGCGAAGACCCCGGCCAGCACGTTGACCGTGCCGCTGCCCGTCTCAGCCTTCTTCGCGAGCGCGCTCTTCAGGTCCTTGATCTGCTTCCAGACCTGCGGGGTCTGCCGCGTGGCGAGCCGGGTGTAGCGGGAGTTCTTGTTCGCGGGGCGCAGCTTCCTGACGATGTCGGCCTGGTCCTGCCCGAGGATCGGCGCGAGCAGCGCGGCGGCCTGCTCCGGCCCGTCGTCGATCTTCAGCTGCTTGGCGGTGAACATCGTGGGGTCGGCCGTGATGTCGTACGCGTCCTCGCTGATGGCGAGGGCCACGCCGTTGCGGTCGGTGATGCCGCCGCGCTCGGCGGCCAGCGTGTGGACGACGTACCGGTTCTCCTCGGCCCGCGCGGCGTACGCGCCGGCGTCCACGGCCTGCACCTGGAGCAGTCGCACGACGAAGGCGAGCAGCACCAGGGTGAGGGCGAGGCCGACCATGCGCAGCCGGGGCCGGGGGCTGCCGAGCCGCAGCGGGCGCGACGGCATGGGCCGGGCCCCGCTCGGCCGCCGGA
>NZ_JBLEBI010000123.1:0-20908 GCF_047340315.1 Streptomyces sp. AF1A | reverse complement strand
GCCCCGGGCCGTCACCGGGGGCCGCGTCGCCGCCCTCCGCGAGCACCTGGGCCATGCCGCGCAGCAGCTGCGCCAGGATCGTCCCGGAGTTGCCCCGGGCCCCGATGAGCGCGCCGTGGGCCATCGCCCGCACCGCGTCCCCGAGGGACGGCTCCGCGGAGCCGGTCTCGTACCCGGCGAACACGGCCTCCACGGCGGTCGCGGCCGACTCCAGGGTCAGATAGAGGTTCGTCCCGGTGTCGCCGTCCGCCACCGGATAGACGTTGATCGCGTCGATCTCCTCGCGCGCGCGGCCGAGCGCGTGCAGCGCCAGACCGCACCAGGTGCGCACCGCGAGAGCATCGAAGAATGTCTGCGGCACCTGCGCCACCTGCGCCTCCCTGAACCTGCCCTACGTGGGACGCAGCGTAGACCCCGAGGCGGTGTCCACCGGAAGAGGGCCGGGGCGGGGCACTGAGCTGCCATGGTAGTTTCGTTCTACGGGCGCAGCCGTTGTATGCTGCTCCGGTTGCCCGATCCCGATCGGGCCATTCCCCTGGCAGCGCCACTCAGATCTCAGGTCGTACGATCTCGATCCCGGCATGCCGGGATCAACCGTAAGTGCATCTGAAGTCTTTGGAGTGACCCGTGGCTGCCAACTGCGACGTCTGCGGCAAGGGGCCGGGCTTCGGCAACAACATCTCGCACTCGCACCGCCGTACGTCCCGCCGCTGGAACCCCAACATCCAGCGTGTGCGTACCGTGGTCGGCGGGACGCCGAAGCGCGTGAACGCCTGCACCTCGTGCATCAAGGCCGGCAAGGTCTCGCGCTGACGCCAACAGCTGAGCGCGCGGCCACTGCTGGTTCGCTGCACTGAGCCGGTCCACCTCAGGGTGGGCCGGCTTTTTGCCGTGCCCGTGCGCGCCCGCCCGTTCCTGCCGTACCCGTTTCTGCCGCGCCCTCAAGATCACTTGGGCGGCCTGAACCGCCACCCGTGGTCCACCGGACCGATCCCGGCGCCCAGCGCGAACCCCGCCGCGATCGCCCCGGTGACGTACTCCTTGGCCGCCCTGACCGCCTCCGGGACGGTCAGGCCCTTCGCCAGCCCCGACGCGACCGCCGAGGCCAGCGTGCAGCCCGTGCCGTGCGTGTGCCGGTTGTCGTGGCGGGGCGCCCGCAGCCAGTGCTCCGCAGAGCCGTCGGTCAGCAGATCGACCGCGTCCCCGGACAGATGCCCGCCCTTGACCAGCACCCAGCGCGGCCCGTACGCCAGCACGGCGTCCGCCGCCCGGCGCAGATCGCCCTCGGACTCGACCCGCACCCCCGTCAGTTGGGCCACCTCGTCGAGGTTCGGGGTGGCCACGGTGGCCGCCGGGAGCAGCTTCGCGCGCACCGTGTCCAGCGCGGAGGCGGCCAGCAGCGGGTCGCCGTGCTTGGAGACGCCCACCGGGTCCACGACGGCCGGCGCGTCCGTGCCGGAGATCAAGTCGGCGACCGCCTCGACCAGTTCCGCCGAGGCCAGCATGCCGGTCTTCACGGCCTGGACGCCGATGTCGTCGACGACGCTGCGGTACTGGGCCCGCACGGCTGCCACGGGCAGCTCCCAGGCGCCCTGCACGCCGAGCGAGTTCTGCGCGGTCACGGCCGTGATCACACTCATCCCGTGCACGCCCAGCGCGAGCATGGTCTTGAGGTCGGCCTGGATGCCGGCGCCGCCGCCGGAGTCCGAGCCCGCCACGGTCAGCACGCGCGGGATCATGACTCCAGGTCCCCGAAGTGGTCCCAGCCGCCCTTGCTGGTCCAGGGCGCCCCGTCGACGGTCACCTGGGGCAGCGCGGAGGGGTTGAGGACCTCGCCGATGACCTTCCAGCGGGCCGGGAGCTTGGTGTCCGGCGGGAAGGTCGCCACGATCGCGTGGTCCTCTCCCCCGGTCAGCACCCACTGGATCGGGTCCACGCCGACCGCCTGGCCGATGTCGTTCATCTGCGAGGGGATGTCGATGGCGCCGGAGCGGATGTCGATGCGCACCTTGCTGGCCTCGGCGATGTGCCCGAGGTCGGCGATCAGCCCGTCGCTGACGTCGCACATCGCGGTCGCGCCGAGCGCGGCGGCGGCCGGGCCCGCGTGGTAGGGCGGCTCGGGACGCCGGTGGGCCTCCACGAAGGCGCGCGGCGAGCGGAAGCCCCGCGAGAGCACCGCGTAGCCGGCCGCGGACCAGCCCAGCCAGCCCGTGACGGCGACGAGGTCGCCGGGCTGGGCGCCGGCGCGGGTGACGGGCTCCTGGTTGCGCAGATCGCCGAGCGCGGTGATCGACACCGTGATCGTGTCGCCGCGCACGACGTCCCCGCCGACCACGGAGGCGCCCGCGACCTGGCACTCGTCGCGCAGCCCGTCCATCAGCTCGCTGGGCCAGGTGACCGGGAGTTCGGCCGGGACGACGAGGCCGAGCAGCAGGGCGGTGGGCACGGCGCCCATGGCGGCGATGTCCGCGAGGTTCTGGGCGGCCGCCTTGCGCCCGACGTCGTAGGCCGTGGACCAGTCGCGGCGGAAGTGCCGGCCCTCCAGCAGGATGTCGGTGCTCGCCACCACCCGGCGGTCGGGCGCGGCCACCACCGCGGCGTCGTCGCCGGGGCCGATCCGGACCGCCGGGGTGGTGGTGAGACGGGAGGTGAGCTCCCTGATGAGCCCGAACTCCCCGAGCTCACCAACAGTGCCCTTCATGTCCCTTGCTCCCCTTCTCTGCCTTGCCCTGCCCACTCGCGCGTCATCAGTGTCCCCGATACCGTCGAGGTGACCCCGACGCGGTCCGCCGGACCGTGGACACGGTCCGGCCGACCGTCAACCTGCGTCGTGCCTGCACCCTGGCGCGCAAGCCCGGTCCCCGCAGGTCTCCCCGCGGGGAGCGGCGACGCGATACCGTGGCGTTCCTTTTCCCCACATGATCCTCGTGGCCGCCCTGGAGGTTCCGTGGTACAGGCGTACATCCTGATCCAGACGGAGGTCGGCAAGGCGTCGACCGTCGCCGAGACGATCAGCAAGATCCCTGGAGTGATCCAGGCCGAGGACGTGACGGGACCGTACGACGTCATCGTGCGCGCCCAGTCCGACACCGTCGACGACCTGGGTCGCATGGTGGTCGCGAAGGTCCAGCAAGTGGACGGCATCACGCGCACCCTGACCTGTCCGGTCGTGCATCTGTAGCCCCCGTCTACCCTTGGCCGGTGAACATCTTCCGGCACCGGCCCCTCGGCCTGCTCGCGCCCGCGCTGCTGATCGCGGTCGCGGGCTGTTCCACAGCAGACGACACCAGCGGCACGGTCGCGGTTCCCCGTCCCGACGCGAAGACCGCGCCGCTGTGCCGGAATCTGCACCAGGTGCTGCCCGGGAAGGTGGACGGGCAGCGCCGCGCCGACCCCAGGCCCCGGTCCGACTACACGGCGGGCTGGGGAAACCCGGCGATCATACTGCGCTGCGGGATCGTCCGGCCCCCGAAGATGATCGATCCCAAGGTGGCCCAGGGCGACGACCCGAACGCGATCGCCGGCGGGGTCGACGGCGTGGACTGGCTGATGGAGAAGCAGGGCGACGGGACCTGGCGGTTCACCACGGCCGGGCGCCGGGCCTATGTGCAGGTGCTGCTGCCGAAGAAGCTGTCCGGACCGGACGACAGCGCCCAGGTCCTGTCGGACCTGGCCGCCGCCGTGCGCAAGGCGGTCCCGACGGGGCTCGCCTCCATGACCGGATGAGGCTCAGCGCAGCCCGGTGGAACGGTGCAGCGCCGCCTGCACCAGCCGGTCCACCAACTCGGGGTAGGCGACGCCGGTGGCCTGCCACATCTGCGGGTACATCGAGATCGGCGTGAAGCCGGGCATGGTGTTGATCTCGTTGATGACGAACTCGCCGTCCTCGGTGAGGAAGAAGTCGGCGCGCACCAGGCCCTCGCAGGAGGCGGCCTCGAACGCCTCGACCGCGAGCCGCCGCACCTCGGCGGTCTGCTCGTCGGTGAGCGGCGCCGGGACGATGCCGGGCGTGGAGTCGATGTACTTGGCCTCGAAGTCGTAGTACGCGTGCGCGTCCGGCGGCGGGATCTCGGCCGGTACGGAGGCGCGCGGCCCGTCCTCGAACTCCAGGACGCCGCACTCGATCTCGCGGCCGCGGACGGCGGCCTCGATGATGATCTTCGGGTCGTGGGCCTGCGCGGTGGCGATCGCCTCGTCCAGGCCGGACAGGTCGTCGACCTTGGTGATGCCGATGGACGACCCCGCGCGCGCGGGTTTCACGAACAACGGCCAGCCGTGCTCGCCCGCGAAGTCGATGATCCTCTTGCGTGCGGCGGACTCGTCCCGCGCCCACGCGCGGGGGCGGATCACCTCGTACGGGCCGACCTTGAGCCCGAAGGAGGCGAAGACCCGCTTCATGTACTCCTTGTCCTGGCCGACGGCCGAGGCGAGCACGCCCGCACCCACGTACGGCACTCCGGACAGCTCCAGCAGGCCCTGCAGCGTGCCGTCCTCGCCGTAGGGGCCGTGGAGCACCGGGAAGACCACGTCGACCTCGCCGAGCGCCTTGGGCACCGAGCCGGGCTCGCTGTAGACGACCTCACGGCTGGCGGGGTCGACGGGGAGCACCACGCCGCCCTCGGCGGACTCCGCCAGTTCCTCGACGCTGGGCGTGCGGCGGTCGGTGATGGCCATCCGCTCCGGCTCGTCGGCGGTCAGGGCCCAACGGCCGTCCCGGGTGATGCCGATCGGCAGGACGTCGTACTTCGTCCGGTCGATGGCCTTGAGGACGGCGCCCGCCGTCACCACGGAGATCCCGTGTTCGGAGCTGCGCCCGCCGAAGACGACGGCCACGCGCGGCTTGCGAGGCGGCTGGTCAGGGCCCTGGGGGAGGTTCTCGGTGCTCATATCGCGTTGAGAGTACCTGGCGGCAGTGCCCTGAGACAGCGTTGGACGCCCGGGGTCGCTCAGCGTCGTTCCGGCTTCGCGCTGCGCGACATCAGCTCCTTGAGAGCGACCACCGGCGGCTTGCCCTCGTGCACGATGCCGACGACCGTCTCGGTGATCGGCATGTCGACGCCGTGCCGGCGGGCCAGATCCAGCACCGACTCGCAGGACTTGACGCCCTCGGCGGTCTGCCGGGTGACCGCGATGGTCTCCTGGAGCGTCATGCCCTTGCCCAGGTTGGTGCCGAAGGTGTGGTTGCGCGACAGCGGCGAGGAGCAGGTGGCCACCAGGTCGCCGAGGCCCGCGAGTCCGGAGAAGGTCAGCGGGTCGGCGCCGAGCGCCATGCCGAGCCGGGTGGTCTCGGCGAGGCCGCGGGTGATGAGCGAGCCCTTGGCGTTGTCGCCGAGCCCCATGCCGTCGGCGATGCCGACCGCGAGGCCGATGACGTTCTTGACCGCGCCGCCGAGTTCGCAGCCGACCACGTCGGTGTTGGTGTACGGCCGGAAGTACGGCGTGTGGCAAGCGGCCTGGAGGCGCTGCGCGACCCGCTCGTCGGCGCAGGCGACGACGGCGGCGGCGGGCATGCGGGCGGCGATCTCGCGTGCGAGGTTGGGCCCGGTGACGACGGCGACGCGGTCGGCGCCCGCCTTGGCGACGTCCTCGATCACCTCGCTCATCCGCATGGTGGAGCCGAGTTCGACGCCCTTCATCAGGGAGACGAGCACGGTGTCCGGGGCGAGCAGCGGGGTCCACTCGGCGAGGTTGGCGCGCAGGGTCTGGGAGGGGACCGCGAGCACGGTGAAGTCCGCGTCCCGGAGCGCCTGCGCGGCGTCCGGGGTGGCGCGCAGGTTCTCCGGGAGCTCCACGCCGGGCAGGTAGTCGGGGTTGGTCCGCGTGGAGTTGACCGCCTCGGTCAGCTCCGGGCGGCGGGCCCAGAGGGTCACCTCGCAGCCGGCGTCGGCGAGGACCATGCCGAAGGCGGTGCCCCAGGAGCCCGTGCCCATGACGGCCGCCCGGACGGGCTTGCTCACTTGGTCTGCCCCTCTTCCTGTTTGTCCCTGACCTGCGCCTGGGTCCGGCGCCGCTGCTCGATCCGCTCGCGGCGCGGGTCGTAGCGCGTCTCGGGCGCCTTCTCGCCGCGGATCTCCTCCAGGAGGCGGGTGATGGCGGCCATGATGACCTCGGTCGCCTCCTTCAGCAGCTCCGGGGTCATCTCCTTGCCGTAGAAGCGCGAGAGGTCCACGGGCGGGCCCGCCAGCACGTGGTGGGTCTTGCGCGGGAAGAGGTTCGGCTTCTTGGCATACGGCGGGAGCAGTTCGTTGGCTCCCCACTGGGCGATCGGGATGACCGGGCACTTGGTCTGCAGGGCCACGCGGGCGGCGCCGGTCTTGCCGGTCATGGGCCAGCCGTTCGGGTCGCGGGTGAGGGTCCCCTCGGGGTAGAAGGCGACGCACTCGCCGCGTTCCACGGCGTCGATGGCGGCGCGGAAGGCGCTGAGCGCGTCCGTGCTCTCCCGGTAGACGGGGATCTGCCCGGTGCCGCGCATGGCGGCGCCGACGAATCCCTTCTTGAAAAGCCCGCTCTTCGCCAGGAATCGCGGAACCCGTCCGGTGTTGTACTGATAGTGCGCGTAGGCGAAGGGGTCCACATGGGAATTGTGGTTCACCACGGTGATAAATCCGCCGTCGGCCGGAATGTGCTCCATTCCACGCCAGTCCCGCTTGATCAGAGCCACCAGCGGCGGTTTGCAGATCACCGCGGCGAAGCGGTACCAGAAGCCGATTCTGCGGCGGGACACAAGGACACCTTCCTCTAGGGGGCTGCCACCTCGGCGGGGGCCGCACAAGTGTCGCCCGGGGCGGCCGGTATGTCGAGAACACCGTACGCCCCGCCTGCGCCGGCGCCGGATGCCGCGGGTGACAATGAGCGCGACGAGCAAGGGACGGTACGCCGGTGCAGTGGACGTTGGTCATCCCCCTGAAGCCCCTGGGGCGCGCCAAGAGCAGGCTCTCGGACACGGCCGCCGAGGGGGTGCGCCCGGGGCTGGCCCTCGCGTTCGCGCAGGACACGGTGGCCGCCGCGCTGGCGGCAGCGGCGGTGTCGGATGTGGCGGTCGTCACGGACGACGAGCTGGCCGCCCGTGAGCTGGCGGCGCTCGGCGCGCGGATCGTCCCCGACGCCCCGGGCCGCGGCCTGAACGCCGCTCTGGCGCACGGCGCGGCCGTCGTACGGGAAAAGCGCCCGCACACTCCGGTCGCGGCCCTCAACGCCGATCTCCCCGCACTGCGCCCGCCGGAGCTCGACCGGGTGCTGTCCGCGGCGGCTGAATTCCCGCGGGCATTTCTCGCGGATGCGGCGCGGCGCGGCACGACATTGCTGGCCGCATCTCCCGGCCGGGATTTGCAGCCCGCATTCGGCTTTGATTCCCGTCATCGGCACCGGGTCTCGGGGGCGGTGGAACTCGCGCCGGCCGGCGTGGATTCGGTACGGCAGGACGTGGACACCGGGCAGGACCTGCGGGCCGCGCTGGCGCTCGGGGTGGGGCCGTACACGGCGGCCGTCTCGGCGGGTCTGCTGATCCCGGGCTCCTGAGCGCGGGTCCCGCAGCGGGCACGGGCCGGTGCCGTGTGCGGCTTTGCCGCCTGGGCGCGACCCGCCCCGGCGCGCCCTCCGCCCGTGGCCGGCCGTCTCCCCGCGGCACGTCCCGCACCGGCGGACACTAGGCTGGCCGCCATGCAGGCCACCGCATACACGTACGACCCGGAAACCCGAAGCGGGCAGGTGCTTCTCGACGACGGCACCCCGATCCCCTTCGACACCGCCGCGTTCGACGCCGGAGGCCTCAGGCTGCTGCGGCCCGGACAGCGGGTGCGGATCGAGACCGAGGGCGCGGGCGACGCCCTCCGGATCACGCTGGTGACCCTTCAGACCCTCTGACCGCCCTTGCACACGCCGCGGGCCGGGCTCCCCAGGGGAGTCCGGCCCGGCGCGTGAGTGCCCTGGCGTCGTTACGACGTGGCCTTGCGGGCGGTGGCCTTCTTCGCGGTCGTCTTGCGCGCGGTCGACTTCTTGGCCGGGGCCTTCTTGGCCGTGACCTTCTTCGCCGGGGCCTTCTTGGCCGCCGCCTTCTTGGCGGTGGTCTTCTTCGCGGCGGTGGTCTTGGCGGTCGCCGTCGTCTTCTTGGCCGCCGCCTTCTTCGCCGTGGTCTTCTTCGCGGCGGCCGTGGTCTTCTTGGCCGTCGTCTTCTTGGCGGTCGCCTTCGCCGCACCCGCCGCCTTCTTGGCGGCGGCCTTCTTGCCCGCGGCCTTGGCGATGGTGGGGGGCGGCCCGGACAGGCTGCCCTTGGGGGCCTTCTTGACGGCCACCTCGCCGCCGCGCGGGAGCTTCTTGGAGCCGCTCACAAGGTCCTTGAACCCCTGACCGGCGCGGAAGCGCGGCACGGACGTCTTCTTGACCCGAACACGCTCGCCCGTCTGGGGGTTGCGGGCGTAGCGGGCGGGGCGGTCCACCTTCTCGAAGGACCCGAAGCCGGTGACCGAGACCCGCTCGCCCGCGACGACCGCGCGGACGATGGCGTCCAGGACATGATCGACAGCGTCGGCGGCCTGCTGGCGGCCGCCCAACTTGTCGGCAATCGCTTCTACGAGCTGCGCCTTGTTCACGTCTTCCCCTTCGGAGACATCGCCGGAACGAAAGTGTTCAAGCTTTTTCGCACGTTAGGCAGATATATACCGCAAATCAAACACGAAACGGGCTTATCACCCTTGTGCCGCAACGGATTCGGTTGTCTCGGGCGGTTCAGCTGTCCTCGTCGGGGATCCGACCCTCATCGAGGTCTGCCGTGAACCGCTCGAGCCGCCTTGCCGCACCGGCGAGATCGTGCTTGGCCGCGGCCGTAATGACCAGCAGCTTCCGGGTCAGCGCCATCCGTACGCCCTCCGGGACTTGCAGTGCGCGCACCCTTGCGTGCGCTTCCTTGAGTTGGTTCGCGACCGCCGTATAGAGCTGGAGTTGGCCGTCGTGTTCCATGCACAGATTGTGCCATCTGGGGCGAGTTGTCGCCCGCGCTGGGGGTAACTGCCGCCATAAATGGCCTTCCAGGCACTTGCGGAGGGCGCGATCACAGCACTCACGTACCCAGTCAACCACCGTCTTAACGTGGGAAGTTGGCCCCATCAGCGCAGATGCGCAGCTCCGATCGGGTGCAGACACGGCTGTACCCCCGATCGTGGCGATCGGGGGTACAGCCGTGGGTGTTGGCGTGGCCGAAACCCGACCCGCCGGGGCTTCGGATCAGGCCTGGAGGGTCCGCGGCTTGTAGGCGGGCCGCCCGGCCTCGTACGCGGCGATGTCGGCCTCGTTCCGCAGCGTGATGGAGATGTCGTCCAGGCCGTTCAGCAGCCGCCAGCGGGAGTTCTCGTCCAGCTCGAAGGAGGCGGTGATGCCCTCGGCCCGCACCTCACGGGCCTCAAGGTCCACAGTGACCTCAGCAGTCGCGTCCTTCTCGGTCAGCTCCCACAGGCCGTCCACGATCTTCTGGTCCAGGACCACCGTGAGCAGGCCGTTCTTCAGCGAGTTGCCCCGGAAGATGTCCGCGAACCGGGAGGAGATCACGGCCTTGAAGCCGTAGTTCTGCAGCGCCCAGACGGCGTGCTCGCGCGAGGAGCCAGTGCCGAAGTCGGGGCCGGCCACCAGGACCGTGGCGCCCTGTCGCTCGGGGCGGTTGAGGACGAACTCGGGGTCCTTGCGCCAGGCCTCGAACAGCCCGTCCTCGAAGCCGTCCCGTGTCACCTTCTTGAGCCAGTGAGCAGGGATGATCTGGTCGGTGTCGACGTTGCTACGGCGCAGCGGGACGGCCCGGCCGGTGTGGGTGGTGAAGGCTTCCATGATTCTCAGACTCCAGCGGGCGTGCGGTCGTCGGTCAGGTCGGCCGGGGAGGCCAGGTGGCCCAGGACGGCGGTGGCCGCCGCGACCTGCGGCGACACCAGATGCGTACGACCGCCCTTGCCCTGCCGGCCCTCGAAGTTGCGGTTGGAGGTGGAGGCGGAGCGCTCGCCGGGTGCCAGCTGGTCGGGGTTCATGCCGAGGCACATCGAGCAGCCCGCGTGCCGCCATTCGGCGCCGGCCTCCTTGAAGACCACGTCCAGGCCCTCGGAGACGGCCTGCAGACCCACGCGCGCCGAGCCCGGGACGACCAGCATCCGTACGCCGTCGGCGACTTTGCGGTCCTTGAGGACGGCGGCGGCGGCGCGCAGGTCCTCGATGCGGCCGTTGGTGCAGGAGCCTACGAAGACGGTGTCCACGGTGATGGAGCGCAGCGGCTGGCCGGCCTCCAACCCCATGTACTCCAGGGCCTTTTCGGCGGCGAGGCGCTCCGAAGCGTCTTCGTACGAAGCCGGGTCGGGGACGGAGGCCGAAAGCGGCGCGCCCTGGCCGGGGTTGGTGCCCCAGGTGACGAACGGCGACAGCTCGTCGGCGTTGATCACGACCTCGGCGTCGAACTCGGCGTCGTCGTCGGTGCGCAGCGTCTTCCAGTACGCGACGGCCGCGTCCCAGTCGGCACCCTCGGGGGCGTGCGGGCGGCCCTTGAGGTAGGCGAAGGTCGTCTCGTCGGGGGCGATCATGCCCGCGCGGGCGCCGGCCTCGATCGACATGTTGCAGATGGTCATCCGGGCCTCCATCGAGAGCTTCTCGATGGCGGAGCCGCGGTACTCCAGGATGTAGCCCTGGCCGCCGCCGGTGCCGATCCTGGCGATGATCGCCAGGATCAGGTCCTTGGCGGTGACGCCCTCGGGCAGCTCGCCCTCGACGGTGATCGCCATGGTCTTGGGGCGGGCCAGCGGCAGCGTCTGGGTGGCCAGCACGTGCTCGACCTGCGAGGTGCCGATGCCGAACGCCAGCGCGCCGAACGCGCCGTGCGTGGAGGTGTGCGAGTCGCCGCAGACGACGGTGGTGCCCGGCTGGGTCAGACCCAGCTGCGGGCCGACCACGTGCACGACGCCCTGCTCGACGTCGCCCAGCGGGTGCAGGCGCACGCCGAACTCGGCGCAGTTCTTGCGCAGCGTCTCCAGCTGGGCGCGGGAGACCGGGTCGGCGATGGGCTTGTCGATGTCGAGGGTCGGGGTGTTGTGGTCCTCGGTCGCGATGGTGAGGTCGAGCCTGCGCACCCGGCGGCCGTTCTTGCGCAGCCCGTCGAAGGCCTGCGGGCTGGTCACCTCGTGCAGCAGGTGCAGATCGATGTAGAGGAGGTCGGGCTCGCCCTCGGCGCGCCGGACGACGTGGTCGTCCCAGACCTTCTCCGCGAGTGTCCTACCCATCGCTTTCCCTCCGGCCGGCAAGCGTGCACCGACCCAACTAGAGATCTTGAGGATGCGGCGACTGCCCGGATACGGGCCCCCAGAAGTCGTTGTTCCGGGCGTCCACCGCCGGGCCCGCTGGTTCGCGGGCCGCCGTGTGTTTCAAGGGTGGCGCGTTCCACGGAAAATTGAACTTGCGTTTCACAGAGTGAGACGCAAGTATCGTTGCATGGACAACAGTAGCGGCGTCGGCGTTCTGGACAAGGCGGCACTCGTCCTGAGCGCTCTGGAGTCCGGTCCGGCCACCCTCGCGGGTCTGGTCGGCGCGACCGGACTGGCACGACCCACGGCCCACCGCCTGGCCGTGGCCCTGGAGCACCACCGCATGGTGGCACGCGACATGCAGGGCCGGTTCATCCTCGGACCGCGCCTCGCCGAACTGGCGGCGGCCGCCGGCGAGGACCGCCTGCTCGCGACGGCGGGCCCCGTGCTCACCCACCTCCGCGATGTCACCGGCGAGAGCGCCCAGCTCTACCGTCGCCAGGGTGACATGCGGATCTGTGTGGCCGCGGCGGAGCGCCTGTCCGGTCTGCGGGACACGGTCCCGGTCGGCTCCACGCTGACGATGAAGGCCGGCTCCTCGGCGCAGATCCTGCTCGCCTGGGAGGAGCCCGAGCGCCTGCACCGAGGCCTGCAGGGCGCCCGCTTCACGGCGACGGCCCTGTCGGGCGTACGGCGGCGCGGCTGGGCGCAGTCGATAGGCGAGCGCGAGCCGGGCGTCGCGTCGGTCTCGGCGCCCGTGCGCGGCCCCTCCAACCGCGTGGTGGCCGCCGTCTCCGTCTCCGGCCCGATCGAGCGCCTGACCCGCCACCCGGGCCGCATGCACGCCCAGGCGGTCATCGACGCCGCCGGCCGCCTCTCGGAGGCCCTGCGCCGCTCGAGCTGACCCTCGCCGGAACGCCGAGGAGGTCCTGCCTCAACGCCGCGGCAGGCCCTCCTCGCTCCCCGGTTCCCCCCGTCCCCGGTTCAGGCGGTCTTCTCGGCCACCGGGGCCTGCCCGGACCGATGGGCGAACCGGTCCTTGGCGTAGCGCCCCCGCTTCTCCAGAGGGATCTGCCCGTGCGCGGCCGCCAGGCCGAACGCCGGCATGTCGCCGTAGATCGCCTCGTACGACCCCTCCGGCACGACGTACGTCTCGTGCCAGATCCCGACCTGCCCGCGCAGCTTCCCGGTCCGCTCCTTGCGGTTGAGCTGCGCCCAGGCCTTGTGGTGGAAGGCGTCGGGCGCGGTCGCGTAGGCGTACAGCTTCTCCTTGGACTCCCAGTACTGGACGACGTAGTACGTGCGCGGCGACGCCGTCAGCAGCACCCGGCCGCGCAGGCCCCGCGCGGGGTCCTTCTCCAGTTCCCGCAGCATGCGGACCATCGCGAGCAGCACCGGCAGCCACAGGTGCACGGCCCAGAAGCGGTTGATGCGCATGCCGATCAGCAGGACGACGACCTCGCCCTGCGCGTCGGCGGTCGTACGTGACACCATGACGACTCCCCCCTCATTGGTGAGCGGCGCTATCCAAGAGCGCATGATTGGATAGTGCCGTTATCCAAGAAGGGGCGCAAGACATGCGGCTCGCCGAATTGAGCAGACGCAGCGGTGTGTCCACCGCGACGATCAAGTACTACCTTCGCGAGGGCCTGTTGCCGCCGGGCCGCCAGATCAATCCCACGACGGCGGAGTACGACGACGGGCACCTGCGCCGGCTGCGACTGGTGCGTGCGATGATCCAGGTCGGCGGGGTCCCGGTGGCCACGGTCCGGGAGGTGCTGCGCAACGTCGACGACCCCGCGCTCGGCCGCACGATCCGGCTGGGCGCGGCCCTGTGGGCGCTGCCGCAGGTGCCGGAGCCGGACGAGGACGACGTGTTCGTGCAGGCGGCGCACCGCGAGGCGGACGAGCTGCTGGACCGGCTGGGCTGGTCGAACGCGAAGCTGCTGACGACGCTCTCGCCCGCGTACCGCGCCCTGGTCGTGGCGGTGGCCACGTTCCGCCGGCTCGGCTACGACTGGGGGTCCGAACTGCTGCTGTCGTACGCCAGGTTGATGCACGAGGTGGCCAAACTGGACCTGGACCTGGTGGAGGCGCAGCCCTCGGAGGCGGAGAAGGCGGAGACGGCGGTGCTCGGCACGGTGCTGACGGGGCCGATGCTGCACGCCCTGCGCCGGCTGGCCCAGGAGGAGGAGTCGGCGCGCCGCTTCGGTTTCGAGTAGCGCCCGGCACGACGAAGGCCCCCCGCCTCGGCGGAGGGCCTTCCCCTCTGTGTACCCCCGACCGGATTCGAACCGGCGCTACCGCCTTGAGAGGGCGGCGTGCTAGGCCGCTACACAACGGGGGCATGGACACTGCGTTTCCGCAGGTCCGAGCTGGTCTACCTGGACTCGAACCAAGACTAACTGAACCAGAATCAGTCGTGCTGCCAATTACACCATAGACCAATGATGGTTTAGACCAGTCAGTACCCCCGACCGGATTCGAACCGGCGCTACCGCCTTGAGAGGGCGGCGTGCTAGGCCGCTACACAACGGGGGCCCTTGTGATCCCGACATGATCGGGACCAGTACCCCCGACCGGATTCGAACCGGCGCTACTGCCTTGAGAGGGCAGCGTGCTAGGCCGCTACACAACGGGGGCTTTGCAGATGAGCTCTGCGAGCTGGCCTACCTGGACTCGAACCAAGACTAACTGAACCAGAATCAGTCGTGCTGCCAATTACACCATAGGCCACTGGAACTCAAGCCCCTGCCGGGGTCTCGTCCTAGTCTGCTCCTCGAGGCCCGGCCTTCCGGCCCGCTCCCCTCGGCGCAGGAAGAACATTACCCGAAGGTGGACGGGGCTCCAAAACGGGTATCCGCGCCGACGACCGCGGGGAGTTCGGCGAGGGTGGAGATCCGGTGCGCCGGCATCTCCCCGGCAGCCTGCGTATACGCCGTACCGCGGTCGATCCACACGGACAGCAGCCCGGCCTCGGCGGCGCCCCGCCCGTCGATCTCCGGGTGGTCTCCGACGTAGGCCACCTGGCGGGGCGGCAGGCCCAGCGTGTCGCAGGCGGCCAGGAAGGCGGCGGGCTCCGGCTTGGAGACGCCCAGCTCGGCGGCGCACAGCACGGCCTCGAAGCGGTCCAGCAGGCCGAGGGCGCGCAGCTTGTGCTCCTGGACGGCGATGCTGGAGTTCGACAGCACCGCGTGGCGGTAGCCGGCGGCGAGGGAGTCGAGGGCGGGCAGCACGTCCGGGAAGAGGCTCCAGGCGGCCTGGTAGTGCCCGACGTACCGGTCGAACCAGGCGTCGGCCTCGGCGTCGGTCAGCGCGGGCGCTCCGAGGAAGACCCGCACGCGGTCGCGCCGCTGGTCCTGGAAGGAGCACTCCCCCGCCGCGTACCGCGCCCACTGCTCGTCGGTGATCCTCCGCCAGCGGACCAGGGCCTCCTCCGCGCTGCCGTACCCGGCGAGCAGCCCCTCGGCCACCAGGTGTGCCCGCATGCCCCGCCGGTCCGCGGTCGTGTAGTCGAAGAGGGTGTCGTCCACGTCCCAGACCACGGCTCTGATCGTCATGACACCGACGGTACCGCCGAACGGCTGGCACACTGGTGGCCATGAGCGAGTACCGCGTCGAGTTCACTGTCAAAGCCCGTGAGACGTACGACGCTCTGCCTGCTGAGCGCCGGGCCCAGCTGGACACGGCCGTGCGCATACTCGCTCGTGACCCGTTCCGGAAGACCTCGACCGCGCCGCTGGGACCGGACGACAATCTGCGCAAGGCCTATGTGGCTCCCGGCGTGATGCTGGAGTACGTGGTGGCCGGCGCGATCATGGTCGTCGTCGTGGTCTGGATCTTTGACGAAAGCCAATACTTGATCGACGAAGCCGACGCGCAGTGAACAACGCGTCAGGGGCGGCATCCGGAGGCCTCCGGATGCCGCCCCTGACCTATGTGCCGGCTACGCGCTCAGCCTCGCCAGCGCCGCGTCGATGCGGGCCAGTGTCTTCTCCTTGCCCAGGACCTGGAGGGACTCGAAGAGGGGCAGGCCGACGGTGCGGCCGGTGACGGCGACGCGGACCGGGGCCTGGGCCTTGCCGAGCTTGAGGCCGTGGGCCTCGCCGGCGGCCAGGACGGCCTCCTTGAGGGACTCGGCGGAGGTCCAGTCGGCCGACTCCAGCTTCTCGCGGGCGGTGCGGAGCAGGGCGTCCGAGCCCTCCTTCATCGCCTTGGCCCAGCTCGCCTCGTCGAAGACCGGCTCCGGCAGGAACAGGAAGTCGACGTTGTCGGTGATCTCGGAGAGGACCTTCACGCGGGTCTGGGCGTGCGGAGCGATCGCCTCCCACTTGGCCTCGTCGAAGGCCTCCGGCGCCCAGGGGGCGAACGGGGCCTTCAGCCACGGCCGGCAGCGCTCGGTGAACTCCTTCACGTCCAGCATGCGGATGTGGTCGGCGTTGATCGCCTCGCACTTCTTCAGGTCGAAGCGCGCCGGGTTGGGGTTCACGTCGGAGA
Organism: Streptomyces sp. AF1A; assembly: GCF_047340315.1. Lineage (NCBI taxonomy): Bacteria > Bacillati > Actinomycetota > Actinomycetes > Kitasatosporales > Streptomycetaceae > Streptomyces > Streptomyces sp. AF1A. Next base: position 5,147 of record NZ_JBLEBI010000123.1, on the reverse strand, counting down.
TGTCGAAGGCCGCGATCATCTCGTCGATCGTGAAGACGTCCTGGTCCGCCGAGAGCGACCAGCCCAGCAGGGACAGGTAGTTGAGCAGGCCCTCGGGCAGGAAGCCCTGCTCGCGATAGAGGTTGAGGGACGACTTCGGGTCGCGCTTGGAGAGCTTCTTGTTGCCCTCGCCCATGACGTAGGGGAGGTGGCCGAAGTGCGGGATCCGCTTCGCGATGCCCAGCTCGATCAGCGCCTTGTACAGCGCGATCTGGCGCGGGGTGGAGGAGAGCAGGTCCTCGCCGCGCAGGACGTGGGTGATCTCCATCAGCGCGTCGTCGACCGGGTTCACCAGCGTGTACAGCGGGGCGCCGTTCGCGCGGACGATGCCGTAGTCCGGCACGTTCTCCGGGGTGAAGGTCAGCTCGCCGCGGACCAGGTCGGTGAAGGTGATCGTCTCGTCCGGCATGCGGAAGCGGACGATCGGCGTGCGGCCCTGGGCCCTGTACTCCTCGACCTGCTCGGCGCTCAGGTCGCGGCAGTGGCCGTCGTAGCCGGAGGGCCGGCCGGCGGCGCGGGCGGCCTCCCGGCGGCTGTCCAGCTCCTCCTGGGAGCAGTAGCAGTGGTAGGCGTGGCCGCTGTCCAGCAGCTTCCGTGCGACGTCGGCGTAGATGTCCATGCGCTGCGACTGGCGGTACGGCGCGTGCGGGCCGCCGACCTCGGGGCCCTCGTCCCAGTCGAAGCCGAGCCAGCGCATCGCGTCGAGCAGCTGGTTGTAGGACTCCTCGGAGTCGCGGGCCGCGTCGGTGTCCTCGATGCGGAAGACCAGGGTGCCCTGGTGGTGCCGGGCGAACGCCCAGTTGAACAGGGCGGTGCGGACCAGGCCCACGTGGGGGTTACCGGTGGGCGAGGGGCAGAAACGGACGCGTACGGGTGAGCCGGATGCGCTAGCCACGCTTGACAACCTTGTTGGTGAGAGTGCCGATGCCTTCGATGGTGACGGCGACCTCGTCGCCGACGCTGAGGGGGCCGACCCCCGCGGGGGTGCCGGTGAGGATGACGTCGCCGGGGAGCAGGGTCATGGCCTCGGAGATGTTCACGACCAGGTCCTCGATGGGGTGGATCATCTCGCTCGTGCGGCCCAGCTGGCGCTGTTCGCCGTTGACGGTGAGCTGGACGGTCAGGTCGTTCGCGCGCTCCAGGTCCAGGTCCGTCTCCACCCAGGGGCCGAGCGGGCAGGAGCTGTCGAAGCCCTTGGCGCGCGCCCACTGCTTCTCGCGCCGCTGCACGTCGCGGGCGGTGACGTCGTTGGCGCAGGTGTAGCCGAAGATCACGTCCTTGACGCGCTCGCGCGGGACCTCGCGGCACAGGCGGCCGATGACGACGGCCAGCTCGGCCTCGTGGTGCAGCTCCTCGGAGAACGGCGGGTACTGGATCTCGTCGCCGGGGCCGATCACCGAGGTGGAGGGCTTGAAGAAGGCGAACGGGGCCTCGGGCACCTCGTTGCCCAGCTCACGCGCGTGCTCGGCGTAGTTCCGGCCGAACGCCACGACCTTGTTGGGGAGCACCGGCGGCAGCAGCCTGACCTTGCCGAGCGGCACCTTCGTCCCGGACAGCTCGTGGTCCGCGAAGGGGATGCCCTTGATGATGTCGAGGACGAGTTCGTCCTGCTTGTCGCCCTCGACCGCGCCGAAGGCGACGTTCCCGTCGATGGAGAACCTGGCGATGCGCACGGGATCCTTGCGCCCCTCAACTAGAACCGGCGTACTGACGCCCCAGGTTAACCGGTCGGGCGGCCCGGTGTTCGGCCGGTACGGCCGGAGGCCGGGCGTTTTTCCGGCACGGGAAACGCTTGCCGGGAATTCCTTTCCCGGATTTTCCGGGTGCGGCCGGCCGGGGTCCGCTCCGCCGGCCCCCGCCGCCGCGCGTCCCGCCGTCGAGGGACCCGGACGCCGCAGGGAGCGGGCCGGAACGGCCGGGCCGTCCGGCCCCCGGCTCCGGCCCGGCTCTCTCCCCGCGCCCCGCGGCGGGACGACTCGTCCGGCCCCCGGGAACTTCGGTCCGAGCCCGCCGGCCGTGCTCCGGAAAGGCGCTCTCGGCAATGCGCGGAAAAAGGTGCGCTCCAAACCGCCGAAAAGGTGAGCGCGGCCCGGAAGACCGTCGCTGGTGCGTGGTCTTCCGGGCCGCGCTCGGGGTTCCGCGTCCGCCCGCCGGTCACTCGCCGGCCGCGACCGCCACGCCTTCCGGGACCTCCTCGAGGACGGTGCGCCTGGGGTTGGCCGTCTGGGTGGGGAGCTCGACGGACTGCTCCGGCAGCGCGGGCGTCTGCAGTTCGCCGGCGTCCTCCAGGTGCGCCAGGGTCGTGCGGCGCGGGTTGGCTATGGTGCGGAACATCATCGTCGTCTTCACGGTTGTACGTGTCCTCTGGTCCTGTGTCGTCCTGTGCCGGCTGGGTTACAGAAGCGTCACTCATGTAAAACGCCAGGCTAAACATCCAATTCCCGGCCGAACTCGCCAACCAGCCTGGATGTTCATGTGAGTTTGCTCACCACCCCGAGCACAAACCGGTCAATCCCGGCCGGCAACCCGCGCCTGCGAAACGGACATTGGACCACTGAAGCCACCATTCCGCTCCTGATCATGGCGACTGGGACAGGTGGCGCCGACCGGCAACTCGCAGAGATACGTCCATTATGGACGGGATCGGTGTGCACGTTCCGTGATCCGGCGGTCGCCGAACGTCACTTAGGTCACAGCTCGGGGCACGGCCCTTGTTGGAGATCCGGCACTGTGCTGGAATTCCACGGACCGCCGCAGGATCGAGCCGGCGCGCAGGGGGCGCAACGCAGCGCCGAGTGGCGGCGAGATAGGGGGGAACCTGCGCCGGTCACTCACGACCACCTGGGGGGCGTATTCAGGACGCTCCCTACAACGCCGACACCGTGTTCCTCCGTTCGCGCGGAGGGGCGCCTGGTCCAGAGGTTGCGACGCTAGTGCAGGGACGTTTCAAGAGGGATGGCAGCGCTTCGGCGGAGCCGGAGCCGCACGGCGGGACCGACCGCGGTTCCTCGCCCCAGCACGCCCAGGGCCCGGCCCCGTCCGGAGACGGCGGTGACCGCGCCGGGCGCACCGGTGCGTCCGGCTCGTCGGTCGCCGCGGGTTCCGCGGGCACCGCGAGCGCCGCGCCTGCGGTGAGGCCGGTGCAGGGCAGCACCGGTACCGGTTCGCGCATGGCCCTGCGCAACTGGCGCATCTCCACGCGCCTGGTGTCGCTGCTCGCGCTGCCCGTGGTCGCGGCGACCTCGCTGGGTGCGCTGCGCATCAACGAGAACATGAACGACATCCAGCAGCTCGACAACATGAAGCTGCTGACGGACATGACCAAGCAGGCGACCGAGCTGGCCGCCGCGCTCCAGGAGGAGCGCGACCAGTCCGCCGGCCCGCTGTCGCACGGCCTGAGCGTCAGCGACTACACGGTCAAGGGCTACGAGCAGAAGACCGACCGGGCACGCACGAACTTCCTCGACGCCTCCGAGCAGATCGACGCGGTCAGCAAGAACGGCCAGCTGCAGGGCGTGCGCGACGCGCTGGTCGGCCTCGCCCACCAGCTGGACGACCTGGCCAAGATCCGCCAGACCGCCTACCAGTCCCATGGCAACTCGACCCAGACGATCGAGTCCTACCACCGGCTCATCACCCAGCTGGTCGACCTGTCGCAGGACATGGCCGAGGCGTCCAGCAACCCGGAGATGATCTCCCGCACCCGCGCCCTGGCGGCCTTCTCCACCGCCAAGGAGTACGCCTCCGTGCAGCGGGCCACGATCGCCGCCGCACTGCCCGCGAGCAACAGCTCCAAGGGCAACCTCTCCGCCAACGACCGCCTCTACGGCCAGTCGGCGTACGACGACGAGATCTCCGAGCTTGCGATCTTCCGCAAGATCTACAGCAGCCAGGGCAACGCCGACGAGCTCCTCAAGCCGATCGACGAGGGCAACCCGACGATCGAGGCCGCGGACACCTACGCCAAGCGCGCCTTCGCGCCGGGCGGCCTGTCGGACCTGCCGCCCCGCTCCTACCGCGACTGGGTGGACGACAGCTCGGCCAAGATCGAGCAGATGAAGAAGATCGAGCACACGCTGCTCGAGGACATGGAGCAGAAGGCGCGCGAGCTGAAGAGCGCCACCCAGCGCGACGCCATCATCTCCGGTGTGCTGATCCTGATCGTGCTCTGCGTCTCGCTGGTCGGCGCGTTCGTCGTGGCCCGCTCCATGATCCGCTCGCTGCGCCGGCTGCAGGACACCGCCACCAAGGTCGCCCAGGACCGCCTGCCCGAGCTGGTCAAGCAGCTCTCCGAGTCCGACCCGCAGGACGTCGACACGTCCGTGGAGTCCGTCGGTGTGCACTCACGGGACGAGATCGGCCAGGTGGCCGCGGCCTTCGACGAGGTGCACCGCGAGGCGGTCCGGCTCGCCGCCGAGCAGGCCCTGCTGCGGGGCAACGTCAACGCGATGTTCACCAACCTCTCGCGCCGCTCCCAGGGCCTGATCCAGCGCCAGCTGTCGCTGATCTCCGAACTGGAGTCCCGCGAGGCCGACCCCGACCAGCTGTCCTCGCTGTTCAAGCTCGACCACCTCGCGACGCGCATGCGCCGTAACGGTGAGAACCTCCTGGTCCTCGCCGGTGAGGAGCCGGGGCGCCGCTGGACCCGCCCGGTCCCGCTGGTCGACGTGCTCCGCGCCGCCGCGTCCGAGGTGGAGCAGTACGAGCGCATCGAGCTGGCCGCGGTGCCGACCACCGAAGTGGCCGGCCGCGTGGTCAACGACCTCGTGCACCTGCTCGCCGAGCTGCTGGAGAACGCCACCTCGTTCTCCTCGCCCCAGACCAAGGTCAAGGTCACCGGTCACGCGCTGCCCGACGGCCGCGTGCTGATCGAGATCCACGACACCGGTATCGGCCTGTCCCCCGAGGACCTCGCCGCGATCAACGAGCGGCTGGCCTCGCCGCCCACCGTGGACGTCTCCGTCTCCCGCCGCATGGGCCTCTTCGTGGTCGGTCGTCTGTCGCAGCGGCACGGCATCCGCATCCAGCTGCGCCCGTCCGACTCCGGTGGTACGACCGCGCTGGTCATGCTGCCCGTGGACGTCGCCCAGGGCGGCAAGAAGCCCGCC
>NZ_JBLEBI010000122.1:0-21123 GCF_047340315.1 Streptomyces sp. AF1A | reverse complement strand
GCCGCCGGTGGTGGCGACCAGCGGGGTGCCGGTGGCCATGGCCTCGGCGGCGGGCAGCGAGAAGCCCTCGTACAGGGAGGGCACGCAGGCGACTTCGGCCGAGCGGATGAGGTCGACCAGCTCGGCGTCGGAGATGCCCTTGACGAAGTCGACGGCGCCCTCCAGGCCGTAGCGCTCGACGGCCTGGGCGACCGGGCCCTCCGCCGGGCGCTTGCCGACGACGACGAGGTGGGCGGCCGGATGCTCGGTGCGCACCTTCGCCAGCGCCTCCACCAGGAAGACCAGGCCCTTGAGGGGCACGTCGGCGCTGGAGGTGGTGACGATCCGGCCGGGCACCTGGGGGACGGCCGGATTCGGCGAGAAGAGGTCCGTGTCGGCGCCGATGTGGACCACGTGGACCCGGTCGTCGCGGACGCCGAGGTGGTCCACGATCTCCTGCCGGGAGGTGCCGGAGACGGTGAGGACGGAGGGCAGGCGGCGGGCGACGCGCTTCTGCATCCGGGTGAAGGCGTACCAGCGGCGCACCGAGTAGCGGCGCTGCCAGGTCTCGGCCGCGTCCAGCTCCAACTGCCGGTCGACGGTGATGGGGTGGTGGACGGTGGTGACCAGGGGCGCGCCGAGGTCGCCGAGGAGCCCGTAGCCGAGGGTCTGGTTGTCGTGCACGACGTCGAACTCACCGCGCCGGGCGCGCAGCAGCCGGCGGGCGCGCAGGGAGAAGGTCAGCGGCTCGGGAAAGCCGCCGGTCCACATCGTGGCGACCTCGAGGGCGTCGATCCAGTCCCGGTACTCGTCCCGCTTCGGGGTGCGGAAGGGGTCGGGCTGGCGGTAGAGGTCGAGGCTGGGCAGCTCGGTCAGCGTGAGCCCCGGGCAGCCTTCGTCGAGGACGGGATACGGCTGGGAGCCGATGACCTCCACGCGGTGCCCGAGGCGGGCCAGCTCGCGTGAGAGGTGCCGTACGTAGACGCCCTGACCGCCGCAGAACGGGTTCCCCTTGTAGGTGAGGAGTGCGATGTTGAGCGGTCGCTCGCCGTCAGATGCGGGGTCCTCCCGGACACCCGCTTCCCGGGCCTCAGCGGTCACTCCGTGCCCCCTTCTGCCTGCACTGTCCCGCGAGACTACGCGGGACGCTAATCTAGAACAAGTTTCAGACTTGATCGTTCAAGGGGCTCTGAATCTACCGGCAGGTAGGGGTGCTGTAAGCAGTGGATCAGGTGATTCGCGCCACGGCGCGCCGCCCTGCCATGCTGTTTGATCACGTGCCCTGCAGACACCCTCACCGATTGTCACGGAACGGGACCCATGCCAGCGGATGCCAGTACGTCACGTCCTGCCTCGCCGCCCCTCACCGAGCGGCAGGAGGCCCGCCGCCGCCGGATTCTGCACGCGAGCGCCCAGCTGGCCAGCCGGGGCGGGTTCGACGCCGTGCAGATGCGCGAGGTCGCCGAGTCGTCGCAGGTGGCCCTCGGCACGCTGTACCGCTACTTCCCGTCCAAGGTGCACCTGCTGGTGGCGACCATGCAGGACCAGCTGGAGCACATGCACGGCACGCTGCGCAAGAAGCCCCCGGCGGGTGACACGGCCGCCGAGCGCGTCGCCGAGACCCTGATGCGGGCCTTTCGCGCCCTGCAGCGCGAACCCCACCTGGCCGACGCCATGGTCCGCGCGCTGACCTTCGCCGACCGCAGCGTCAGCCCCGAGGTGGACCAGGTCTCCCGCCAGACCACGGCGATCATCCTGGACGCCATGGGCCTGGAACACCCCACCCCCGAGCAGCTCTCCGCGGTCCGCGTCATCGAGCACACCTGGCACTCCGCTCTCATCACCTGGCTCTCCGGACGCGCGTCGATCGCCCAGGTCAAGATCGACATCGAGACGGTGTGCCGGCTGATCGACCTGACGGAGCCGGGCGTGCGGTGAGCGGGCCGCTCCCCGGGCCGGGCGGGTCTACTCCTCCGGCGGGAACACGGGCTCACCGCTGCCCAGCAGGGTGATGACGATCGCCTCCACCGGGCAGTTCTCCGCCGCCGCCAGGAGGTGTTCGCTCGCGTCGGTGTCCGGCTCGACGGGACGGGACTGGCGGGCGGAGTCGAGGCGGAAGCCGTCCGGGGCGCGGTGGAGGCACTGGGCCGAGCCGATGCACACGGACCGGTCGACCTCGACGTGCCAGCGATCGCCCATCCCTACGCCCCGGCCGGCAGGTGGATCATCTTGTGCTCCAGGTACTCGCCGTACCCCTCGGGGCCGAACTCCCGCCCCAGGCCGGAGTTCTTGTAGCCGCCGAACGGGCCCAGCATGTCCAGGCTGAAGGTGTTGACCGAGTAGGTGCCGGTGCGCACCTGCCGGGCGACCTCGATGCCGCGCTCGACGTCGGACGTCCACACGCTGCCCGAGAGGCCGTAGTCGGAGTCGTCGGCGATCCTCACGGCCTCGGCCTCGTCGCCGTACGGCAGCAGGCAGACGACCGGGCCGAAGATCTCCTCGCGGGCGATCCGCATGGAGTTGTCGACGTCGCCGAAGAGGGTGGGTTCGACGTACCAGCCCTTCTCCAGGCCCGCCGGGCGGCCGCCGCCGGTGAGGATCTTGGCACCCTCCTCCTGGCCGATGCGGATGTAGTCCAGGGTGCGCCGCTGCCGGCGCCGGGCGACCAGCGGGCCGACCTGGGTGGCGGGGTCCAGCGGGTCGCCGACCGTCAGGGCGCTCGCGGCCCGGGCGAAGGCGTCGGCGAACTCGTCGTAGCGGGTGCGCGGGACGAGGATGCGGGTCTGGGCCACACACGCCTGGCCGTTGTTCATCCAGGCCGCCGGGACGATGCCGGAGACCGCCGCGCCGGCGTCCGCGTCCGGGAGCACGACGGCCGCCGACTTGCCGCCCAGTTCGAGGGTGACCCGGGTGAGATGGCGGGCGGCCACCTCCATCACGCGCCTGCCGGCCGCGACCGAGCCGGTGAAGGACACCTTGTCGACGCCGGGGTGGCCGACCAGGTACTCGCTGACCTCGCGGTCCGCCGGGAGGATGGAGAGGACCCCCTCGGGCAGTCCGGCCTCGCGGGCGATCCCGCCCAGGAGGTACGCGTCCAGCGGGGACTCCGGGGAGGGCTTCAGTACGACCGTGCAGCCCGCCAGCAGCGCGGGGGCGAGTTTGGCGGCGGCGACGAACTGCGGGACGTTCCACGGGACCACGGCGGCGACGACGCCGACCGGCTCGCGGCGCACGAGGAGCGGACCCAGCACCCCGTCCCGGCGCTCCTCGTGGGTGAAGTCGCGGGCGACCCGGATCGCCGCGTCCCACACCATCATCGCGCCGAGCGCCTGGGCGAGGACGCTCCAGGAGTACGGCGAGCCGTTCTGGGCGGAGATCACGCGGGCGATCTCCTCGTGCCGGGCGGCGATGCCGTCCTTGATGCGGGCGACGACCTCGGTCCGCTCGGCCAGGGACGCACGCGGCCAGGGCCCCTCGTCGAAGGCCCGGCGCGCGGCGGCCACGGCCCGGTCCACGTCGGCCCGGGAGGCGTGCGGCACCCGCCCGACGACCTCCTCGGTGTGCGGCGAGACCACCTCGATGACGTCCTCGCCGAGGGGGTCGGTCAACTCCCCGCCGATGAACAGCTGTCCGTGTTCCACGAGCTCGGTCATGGCCGACTGCCTCCCGCCGCACCGCACATCTGACGCTGTGTCAGAACTGATATCAGCTCTCCTTGCAGGAGTCCACGGACCGGACGCGAATGTCCCTGGCCGGCGAGGACCCGGCGCCGCCGCGGGGCGGCCCGGCAACGCCTCACGCAGACGGTCGTCTTGGGCGACCTTTGGAACGGGTTCTAGTTATAGTGGGCCAGGGTCGCGGGGCGCCGGTCGTGGGGTGGAGGGCGGATGACGGAGACGTTCGATCACGGCGGGGGTGTGCGGTCCCTGCGGGTCCCCATCCCGGACAACCCCCTCGGGCACACGCTGGTGTACGTGGTGGACACCGACCGGGGGCCGGTACTCGTCGACGCCGGCTGGGACGATCCGTCCTCCTGGGAGACGCTGGTGTCGGGGCTGACGGCCTGCGGCACGGCGGTGCGGGAGGTGTACGGGGTGGTCGTCACCCACCACCACCCGGACCACCACGGGCTGTCCGGGAAGGTGCGCGAGGCGTCCGGGGCATGGGTCGCCATGCACGCGGCGGACGCGGCGATCGTGCGGCGGGCGCGCGAGACGCGGCCCGAGTGGTGGTTCGCGTACATGGCCGCGAAGCTCACCGCGGCCGGTGCGCCACAGGAGCACGTGGCGCCGCTGCGGGCCGCGCGGGGCCGCCGTACCCCGCCCGGCCTCTCCCCCGCCCTGCCGGACCGCGCGATCGTCCCCGGCGAACTCCTCGACCTGCCCGGCCGCCGGCTGCGCGCGATCTGGACCCCGGGCCACACGCCCGGCCATGTCTGCCTGCACCTGGAGGAGGACCACCCGAGGCGGCTGCCGGGCCGGGGCCGGCTGTTCAGCGGGGACCATCTGCTGCCGGAGATCACCCCGCACATCGGGCTGTACGAGGACCCCGACGACGCGACCGTCACCGACCCCCTCGGCGACTACCTCGACTCCCTGGAGCGGGTGGGCCGCCTCGCCCCCGCCGAGGTCCTCCCCGCCCACCAGCACCCCTTCGCCGACGCGCCCGCCCGGGTGCGGCAGTTGCTCACCCATCACGAGGAACGCCTGCGGGGCCTGCTGGCCCTGCTCGCCGAGCCCCGCACGCCCTGGCAGCTCGCCGAGCGGATGGAGTGGAACCGCCCCTGGGCCGACATCCCCTACGGATCGCGGAACATCGCGGTGTCGGAGGCCGAGTCCCACCTGCGCCGCCTGGTGAAGCAGGGCCGCGCGGAGCCGGTGGCCGGGACCGAGCCGGTGGCGTACGTGGCGGTCTGAAAACCGCTCGCCCGGCCGGTCCGCGGCCTGATGAACGGGCCCGCCCCCAAGGCCGCGGTCAGTTGAGGGTCGCCAGGAAGGCGCGCTCGGCCGTGGTCAGCGGGGGGCCGGAGAGCGGACGCAGGGCGGGGCCGGTGAGCGCGGCCAAAAGCGTGTCCGGCCGCATCAGCCGGGCCGGTCCGGTGCGCAGGCTGGTGACGTCCCACAGGGCGGAGGCCGCCGGGTAGGAGCCGGTGGCCGCCTTCGTCAGGCGCTTGGAGTACCCCGCGGCGAGCCGGTCAGCGGCGGTCGGCCTGCCGCCCACCACGCCGGGATACAGCACGTCCGTGCTGACGGCCATCGTCCAGGCCGCCTCGACGGACCGGGCCGCCGCCCGCTGGACGCGGCGCGCCAGTCCGGGCGCGCCGATGTCGCTGTCCCGCAGCGCCTCGGCCAGCGCCAGGGCGCCGAGCGCCGCGACGGACATGCCCTGGCCGTAGAGCGGGTTGAAGGTGGCCACGGCGTCGCCGAGCGCGACGAAGCCGTCGGGCCAGACGCGGCACCGCTCCAGATAGCGGCGGGAGTTGCTGGTGCTGCGGCTGGTGAAGACGGGGGTGAGCGGCTCGGCGCCGGCGATGAGCCGGCCCACCAGGGGGCTCGGCAGGTCGAGGGCGTAGCGGAGGAAGGCGTCGGGGTCCTTCGGCGGCTCGCTGCCGCGCATGCCGCCGAGGCTGACCATCCACTGGTCCTGCTCGATCGGCACGATCATGCCGCTGCGCCCGGGCCGGCCGCTGTAGGGGTCGGCCTGGATCAGGGTCAGCGGCCAGTCCTGCGCGCCGGGCGGAGTGCGGTACAGGCGGGTGGCGTTGGCCAGGCCGCAGTCGACGTTGCGCTCACGGACGCCGTGGACGCCGAGCGCGTCGAGCCACGGCAGCACCCGGGTCCCGCGGCCGCTGGCGTCCACCACCCAGTCGGCGTCCAGTGCGTCCGCCCGGCCGGCGCCGTCGAGCCGCACGCCGACGACCCGGCGGGCGCTGCCGCGCAGCCCGGTCACCCGGCCCTGGCGGACCTCCACATTGGGATGGCCGTCGAGGACGCGCCGGCGCACCACCCAGTCCAGCAGCGGCCTGCTGGAGGTGATCGTGACGTACGCGCGGTGCCGCCAGCGGCGGAACCAGCCGGCCGGGGTGAGGGCCACCATGCCGGAGCTGAGCGCCAGTTCCCTGGCTCCGGCGGACAGCAGGTGCTTGCGCACGTCCACCTGGGGCAGGAGCCGCTCGATCGCCTCCAGGCCGCCGGGCATGAGCAGGTGGGCGTGGTGCGCCTGAGGCACGCCTCGGCGGTGCGCGGGCGCGTCGGGCAGCTCGTCGCGGTCCAGCACGACCACGTGGTCCACGGCCGGCGACAACGCCGCGGCGGCGAGCATGCCGGCCGGCCCGGCCCCTATGACTACGGCTCTTCGCGACATCCTGGTCCTCTTCCTTCAGCTCTGCGTGGCTCGCGTCGCGCCCTCGCGGGCCGCCCTGACGACGGGCGACCCGGCCAACGCCCGTGCCAATTGGACCAGTTCACCGGTGTCCGAGAAAACCGCGGCCTGCAGACGGGACGTGCCGGACGGCTCGGGGCTCCCGGCCGGCTGCGGCCGGCGGGCCTGCTGCGCGGCGTCGACGACCATGGCGGCGGCCGCGATGAAGTGGGCCTCGCCGGGCGGGCTGCCCTGCGTGCGGGCCTGCCGGTACGCCGTCTCGCGCACCCGGCCGTCGCAGTGGGACTGCAGGGCGAGCAGGGCGTCGAGGATGCGGATCTCGCGGTAGTACAGCCGGCCGCGGGGCAGCTGCCAGCGCGGGGGTGCGGGCTTGGGGGCGGTCGGCACGTCCTTCAGCTCGGCCCACAGCGGGGCGAGCGCCCGGTAGTCCCACAGGCTCTGCCACTGGGCCTGGGCCGCGGGCAGCAGCCGGGGCAGGACGAAGCCCGCGCTGCAGATCAGGGCGCCCAGGGCGGAGGCGGGCGGGGCGAGGTCGGTGGACAGGCGGTCCAGGTCGTGTGCCGCCCAACGGGCGGCGACCGCCGTCATCTTGGCGCACTCGAAGCCGATGACGTCGACGGACAGCCCCGCCATGATGAGGCGCAGGCCCACCCGGAGGATGCCCGTCACCTCCCGCGACCAGCGCAGACACACCCAGCACGTGGTCACCGCGCAGGCCCCGTGCCCGATGAGGTACAGCAGGATCATCTCGCGCATGTACGGGGTGTTCGCGTAGTAGGTGTCGAGGTCCCGCAGCCGCTCGACCGGCGCGCTCGCGAGGGCGAACAGCGTGATGATGGCGACGATGAGCGCGCTGTACACCGTGGCGACCCGCACCACCCAGCGCCGTACCTGCTCGGCGGGGCCGCCGCGCCAGTTGATCAGCAGGATCAGCAGGGAGGCGCTGTAGGCGGAGATGACGCTGTAGGTCATCGGCGCGCCGAAGTTGGGGATGCCGGTGAGTTCGTTCACCGCGGACAGGGTGACGGGCGCCGAGCAGAAGAAGCACAGTCCGCCGAGGAAGATCGACACGCAGGTGGAGGCGGTCAGCGGGTCCCGCAGGGCGACCCGCGGCCTGCGGAAGAGGAGCAGGGCGGTCACGGCGAAGATGCTGGCGGCCGAGTACACGACGAGGCTCATGGGTCGGCGGCTCCGTTCAGCACACGGCCAGCGCGCGCCGGCCGGTGCCGTCGGCGAGGGCGTCGGCGATGCGCAGGAGTGCCGGAAGGTCGGGGTGGCCCGGGAGCGGTCCGGCGGCCACGGGTCCGGTGCCGTGACCGCTCACGGCCTCGGTCGCGGCGGCTATGGCGGTGGCCCACGCGGCGGCCTCGGCCCGGCGCGCGTCGCCCAGCGTGCGCAGGCCGTCGGCGTAGGTCTGCCGGTACAGCCCCTCGTCGAAGTACCGCTCCAGATAGTGCAGCCCGTTGTAGATGGAGCTCTGGCGCCAGGTCAGCCAGCGGGCGGGCGAGGGCCACACCGGGCGTGGCAGGCGCAGGTACTCGCGGGCGAGCAGGTCCGTCAACTGCCGCTCCAGCGGGCCCAGCCGCGTGTACTGGCGCCAGTAGCGGGCCCGGGTCGCCAGGAACGGGACGATCAGCGGGATCACGATGCCCACCACGGTCAGGGCCGCGCTCAGCCCGGCGCAGGCCGGCGAGAACGTCGTACCGAGCGCGGACCAGTCGCGCCCGCACCAGCGCGCGGCCACCGCCACGAGCTTGGACGCGCTGTACCCGCCGCCGGCCAGGGTGCCGACCCCCATGGTGACCAGCCCCGCGCGCAGGGAGCCGTGCAGCTGCCGGGCCCAGGACAGGGAGTGCCAGGCGGTGACGACGACGGCCGTGAGGTGCGCGACGAGGTACAGGACGATCATCTCGGCGATGTACGGCGTGGTGGCGTAGTAGGTGTCGAAGTCCGTCCGGCGCTCCACCGACGCGTCGCCCAAGGCGAACAGGACCGCGATGCAGCCGAGCACGGCCGCGTACCCGAGGGTCCAGCGCCGGACGGCGCGGGCCGTGCCCGGGCCGCCGCGCCAGCGCACGACGAGCACCAGGGAAGCGGCGCCGTACGCGGTGACGGCCCCGTACGTCAGCGGGGCGGCGAGGTTGGGCACGCCGCTGACGCCGTTGATGAACCCGACGGTGTACGGCGCGCCGAACAGGAAGCACAGCGAGGCGAAGGCGAGCGCGCTGCTGAGGGCGAGCAGGAAAGGATCGCGCCACCTGCGGGCCAGATCGGGCGCCTTGACCAGCAGGCCCAGCCACAGCAGCCCGCAGCTCACGTAGTTGATCAGGTCACTCACCTTTGGGCACCGCGGTAGTTGAGGGCCGCCCCGATGCGGCCCGCGAGGTCGTCGTTGCCGGAGGTGTGCGCCGCGTAGACGGAGTCGGGGGACGCCTTCAGCCAGGGGCGCAGCCGGTCCCCGATCAGCATGCCGAACAGGTCGGCCCGCTGCTCCGCGGCCTCCAGGAACCGGGTGCGCGCGGCGGCCGGGCGGGCCGCGTCACCGCCGGCCGGCGCCAGGCCGGTCTCGGCGTGGGCGGCCAGGTGGGAGGGGTCGTCGTCGGCCATGTGCCACAGCTCGTGGCCCAGGATCACCAGCTTCATCCAGGGCGGGGCGTCCGCCTCGATGACGACGTCGTCACGCGTGCCGCGCTCGATCCAGAGCCCGGTGGCGGAGGTGTGCGGCGGGAAGTTGGCCAGGTGGACGACGATCGGGCGGCCGCGCCAGCTGGAGGCGGACTCGACCAGGGCGGACAGCAGGTCACCGGGGTCGGCGGGGATCGGAACCCTGAGGGGATCGATGAGCGCGTTGGCGAACCGGCGCATCTTCCTGGTTGTACGCACCATTCCCCCGGGGGCTGCAAGCGGTCACGTCTGATCGCAATATGCCAACTCCCCGCCGCTTCAGCCACCTTCATGGGAGGCCCGCGCACGGAACGAAAGGGACGTACAGCGGAAACGGGGTGCCGAGGGGCGTGCCGGGTGGCCAAAACACACACCTTCCGCGGCGCCGTCAGCCCCGGCCGGGCTCCGCGGAGATGGTCATTTCGGCCGAACGGGCGGGGGTGGCGAGCCGGCGGGCGCCGTCGTCGCCGTCCGCGGACGGGGACCTCGCCGCGGGCCGCGCGGTCGTCCGCGGCCCCGCCGAGGGACGAGGCGTTCCCGAAGCCGGGGTCGGCGCCGCCCTGGACCGCGGGCCGTTCGGCATCCCGTTGCCCGGCCGGCCGTATTGCGCGCCGGGCACCCCGAAATGGCAGCCGTGTGCCCTCCGGCTCGTTCCCCCGCCAATCCCGTTGCGCAGATATCCGGAAGACCAGGAGGCGCCGCTGAACTCCCCCTTACGCCGGACGTGCCGCGCACCATGCGGCCGACCGCGCATATTCCTCGACAACGGCAGACATCACATCCACTCCACCCGATCTTCACCGCGGTCAAGGGCACGGTGTGACTCACGCCAATTCTCGGTAAAAGGAACACCCTGAACTTGCCGGGTGCCCGGCGCGCCACGGAAGATCGGCGTTCGGCGGGACTGACCACCCCGCCCCGTGGGAAACACGTCATGGGGGAAAGAATTGGACTTCCACATACTCGGGCCGCTTCGCATCGCGGGCACCGACGGCTCCACGTCGTCGGGCCCCGGGGCCCTCAAACAGCGGGCGCTGCTGGCGCTGCTGTGCCTGAACGCCGAGCGCGTCGTCTCGACTCGGCAGCTCACCGCCCTGCTCTGGGCGGACGACCCGCCGCGCACCGCGGCCACCGCTCTGCAGGTATACGTCTCCAGGCTGCGCAAGCACCTGTCGGCGCTGGGCGCGGAGCCGGGCCTCCTGGCCACCCGGGCCCCCGGTTACGTTCTCGACCTGGGGCAGCGCCACCAACTGGACCTGCACCGTTTCGAGTCGGCCGTGGCCGACGGCCGCCGGGCGAGCGCCCTGGGCCGGCTGGCGGAGGCTTCCGAGCTGCTGGCCTTTGCCGTCGCGCTGTGGCGCGGGCCTGCCCTCGCCGACGTCCGCGGCCTGGCCCTGCTGGACGATCTGGGCCGCCGGCTGGACGAGCAGCGGAACGCGGCGCACGAGCTGCGGGTGGAAACCGAGCTCCGGCTGGGCCGGAACGCCTGGGTGATCAGCGAGGCATGGGGGCTGGTGGCGGACCAGCCGCTGTGGGAGAACCTCTATCTGTACCTGATGGTGGCTCTCTACCGGAGCGGCCGCACCGCCGACGCGCTCGGCGTCTACGACACGCTCCGGAACAAGCTCGTGGAGCGACTGGGAATCGAACCGAGCCTGCGGGTCCGTACGGTGCAGCGCGCCGTCCTCTCCCGGGCCTCATGGCTCGAGGACAGAGCCGCCCTTCCGCTGGTGTCATAGGTTCGCGCGTGACCGACCGCGGGCCGGACGCCCTCGGCCCGGGCCGGTGTCAGGGCGTCCGCCGCCTGCCGCCCCGGCGCGGGCCGGTGTCAGGGCGTCCGCCGCCTGCCGCCCCCGGCCGCGGGCCGGTGTCAGGGCGTCCGCCGCCTGCCGCGCCCGGCCCGGGGCGGTGGCGCCCGCAACGCCGCGACGCTCAGCGCCCCGTTCGCGCCTGGGCCGACGCGGCGGCGAAAAAGGCACGATTTCCGTTTCCGTCGTTTTACGGAAGACGCCGTTAGCACCGGTTTAGTTTTTCCTCGGAAATCCCATCGCACAGTAAAGGTTGCGCATCCGAGGCAGCGCTCGTGAGCGCCTGACGAGCGATAACGGCACCGGATGACGCCGAAATTGAGCTTTGCCTGAGCTTGGAGCGCCCAACTCCGTTTGCGTGCAACGAAATTCGTTGAGCGGCGCGAAGACTCGCGGTTAGCATGAACGCACTCCCCGGTTGTTCAAGGCCTAGGCGCACCGTGCCGAGCCCCGGGAGAAAAGTGCGCACGTGTCCACGAATCGATTCGCGCATCCCGTTGAATTGTCACCACTCGAAGGGAACCACCATGAACGGCAAGCGTGCCGTCGCCGGTGCCCTGGTCGCGGCTCTCGCCGCGGTCGGCACCGCGGGTCTCGCCACTTCCAGCGCGTCGGCAGCCTCCCTGCCGCAGCACAAGGCCGCCGCCCAGCACTCGGTCGTCACCGCAAAGGTCCTCGGCAAGGGCGTGCAGCCGCAGTTCTGGCACGGCATCGCCCAGAGCGTCGCCGCCGCCACGGTCGTCAAGGCGACCGAGAAGACGGTGAAGATCACCTCCAAGCTGAAGTCGAGCGAGTCCTCGTCGTCCAGCGAGTCCTCCTCGTCGTCCAGCGGCGGCCCCGCCCTCAGCGGCGCGTCGCTGCACGGAGTGATCCCGGGCGACACCGCCTACGACGCCCACTGAACCGTCGCGCCGACCGCTGCACGGCGCCGCCGTGCGCGGCGGCGGAAGACCGACTGGCGCCGGCCGACCACCGGCGCCGCGTGACCTGTGGCGCCGGCCGACCGCCGGCGCAGGGGAAGCCGGGGCACCGCCCGGCCGGCGGAGCCGCTCGGCATGCGGCACCGGCCGACCACCGGTGCCGGACGACGTGACCACCGCATGACCAGCGGTGCGCAGTGAGAAGTGGTGCCGGATGCCCACCGACACCGCTCGCCCCCGTGCCGGGGCGGGGCGCCCCGCCCCGGCACGCAGTGTCGCGCGCCTCCCTCCCTTTTCCGAGACGACCGACCCTGGACGTCGGACCCACCTGGATGTGGACAGCGATGAGAGTTCTCGCGCGCTCGCGCGCATCGGAGGGCGCACCCCGGACGGCGGGCGGGCCACTTCCGCTCAAGGTACGGATCACTGCGCTGGCCGCCCTGGCCGCCCTGGCGGTGTACTGCTGGTGCTGCCTGGTGTACAACGCCCCCGACTCCCCGGCGAAGGACCGCCTCAAGGGCCCCGCCACGGCCTTCATGGAGCCGTACTTCTGGCAGGACTGGCAGCTCTTCGGTCCCACGCCCGGCAGCAGCAACGACCTCATCTACCTGCGCGCCCGGATGCGGCTGCCCGGCTCGGGACAGACCGTCGTGACCAGCCCCGTCGAGATCGAGCAGGCCATCGACAGATCGCCGCGCGACTTCCGCGTGAACCCGACCAAACTCCCCGGCGTTCTCCTCGCGTTCGACGCCGCGGCCAACCGGTACGCGGGTGTCGCCAACAAGTTCGAGAAGCTGCCGGCAGCCGAGCGCAAGGCGGCCCGCAAGCGCCTCGACGACGAGTTCAAGCCCGACTTCGAGGAGATGCGGCGCTTCTTCTCGGCGCAGGCGAGGACGCTCTACCCGAACGCACGGATCATCGCCGTCCAGGCGACCTTCAAGAACCGCCCCATCGTTCCCTTCTCGGCCCGGTACGCGACTCCTCGGCCGAAGCAGCGGGAACAGGGGGTGCTGGCCACGTCGTGGCTGACCTACGAACCGGGGGTGGCGCAATGACCGGCGTGCTCGCCCTGCTGGGCCGGGGATGGCACAGCGGCACGGCCCGGCTGGACGGCGTACTCCTGCGCCTGGCGACCAGGAGGCACCGGCTCGTCGGAGTCGCGATCCTGCGGATCGTCATCGGCTTCGCCACCGTGCTGTACTGCCTGTCCGACTATGCGAAGCGGCGCTTCCTGTGGGGGCCCGACTCCTACAACTCCATCTCCACGGCGAAGGCCGAGCTGCCGCGCTGGGGTTTCTCGGTCTTCCTCTGGAGCCATTCCACGCTCTGGTTCGAGATCGCCTTTCACGCCGCGATCCTGGTCGCCCTCGCGTTCATGGTCTTCGGTGGCCGTGCGCTCGCGCTGGCCCAGGCCGTGATGATGTGGTCGCTGCACAACCGCAACCAGGACATCCTCGAAGGCGGCGACAACCTCACCCAGATCCTGATCCTGTTCATGGTCCTCACCGTCTCCAACGCCTACTTCGCGCCCGGCGCCAAGAAGAGGCGCGCGACGATGCGGGAGCGGGAACAGCCGGCGATCTCCACCGTGCTGCACAACGTGGGCGCCTTTCTGATCGTCTTCCAGACCGCGGTGCTGTACTTCGCCGCCGGCTACTGGAAGATCACCGGGAAGATGTGGCAGGACGGCGTGGCCATGTACTACATCAGCCGGATCACCGGCTTCGAGATGTCGGCGACGTACGCGCACCTGATGAGCAGCGCCGTCGTGGGAACCGCCGTCTGCTACGTCACGATCCTCATCGAACTGGCGCTTCCCTTCGCGCTGTTGTCGGCCCGCCCGTGGGTCCGCAAGACCAACACCCTGGCGCTGGAGGGCCTGCACGTGGGCATCATGGCCTTCATGGGCCTGGTGTGCTTCGGGCTGCTGATGATCGGCGCGGACTGCACCTGCCTGCGGGACGAGGACTACAGGTCGCTCGCGCGCCGCTTCCGGACGGTCAAGGACCGCGTGCTGAACGGTGGTTGGTCACCGGCGGCCGCACGCGGCGTCACACCCGTGGCGATGACGGCGGGGCAGGACGGTGCGGCCGATGCGTGACACGACGGGGGAACCGGCGGACGGCCGGCGGACCGGGCGGCCGGACCACGGCCAGGACGCCGCGGCGGACGCCCTGTACCGGTTCCTGACCGCGGAGCCCGGCGAGCGCGAACGCCTGGCGCCGCGGGTGGCCGCCGCCGTGGGCCGCGAGCGGCTCGACGAGATCGTGGCCGCCACCCTCGCGCGCGTCGGCGACGTCACCGGCGTGCGCGACAGCCCCGAGGGGCTCGTGATCGAGGGCACCAGGGGCCGCGCGCTCGCCTTCGCCGCCAGCCGTGACGGCCGTGAGCTCGCCGGGCTGCTGATCGCCCCGGCCGCACACCGGCCGTCGCGCCTGCGCGTGTCCCACGGGGCGCGCACGGCCTTCGCGTGGGCGGTGCTGGCCCTGCTGTTCGCCGTGCGCGTCGGCGACTGCTGGGAGGCGCCCTCCCGGACCGCCTGGTGCGGCAGCCTGCTCATCGTCGCGGTCGGCTACCTGTTCCTGGAGGGCTGGCGCGCCCCCGCCACCCAGCCCTGGTGGATACGGCGTCCCCTGGAGGCCGGGGCGCTCGTCGCCCTCGCCTCCGCCTGCCGGCTGCCCGGACTGCCCGCGTCGGGCGGCCCCACCGCCGAACTGCTCGTCGGAGCCGTCCTGTTCGCCGTCGCCGGCGTGCTCCTGGTGCGAGCGCGCCGCCACCGCTGGGGGCAGGCCGTGTCGCGGCCTCTCGTCTTCCCGCTGCAGGGCGGGAGTTGGTACATCGCGCAGGGCGGCGGACGGGGCCTGAACCATCACGCGGGCTTCCCCGAGCAGCGCGGCGCCCTGGACGTCCTCCGGGTCGGCCCCGGCGGCACGCGGGCGCGCGGCCGCGCCCGGGGCGAGGGCGCGCGCGGCACGAACGCGAGCCACCTGGTGTACGGGCAGCCCGTGCACGCGCCCTGTGACGGCACGGTGGTCTCCGCCGCCGACCACATCGACGACCAGGAACCCGGCACCATCCGCTACCAGCCCGTGTACGGCAACCACGTGTGGATCGACACGGGCCGTGAGGTCGTCAAGCTGGCCCACCTGCGGCCCGGCACCGTGACCGTGACCACGGGCGACCCCGTGCGCGCCGGGCAGGTGCTCGGCGAGGTCGGGAACTCCGGCAACAGCAGCGAGCCCCACCTGCACATCCACGCCGAACGCGACGGCCTCGGCCTCGACCTGGAGTTCCAGGGCGTCTCGGGCCCGCTCTGCCGGGGCCGGACCATCCGCACCTAGGGCCGCCAAAGGACCCTGGGCATCCCTTTCGCACCTTTCACCCGGCGGCCATCGGCCGGTACGGCGCAGTCCGTGCCGCGCCGCGGCTCCGTCCCGCGCGCCGTCCGGCGCCGCCACACCAGAAGGTCTGCATCCCGTGCCTCTTCACGCCTCCATACGCCTGCCGCACCGCCTGCGCCGCGGTTCCGTGGCCGCCGCGGCCTGTGCCCTGCTGCTGGGCACCGCCGGCTCCCTCCCCGCCGCCCACGCGGCCGACCGGCACCCCCTCGTGGGATCCCGGCCCGCGTACGCGACGCCGGCCGCCGACGCGGGCCCCGTGCCCGGTGCGCGCCGCGTCAGCGCGCGTCTCTACCTCGGCTCCCGTGACCCGGCGGGGCTCTCGGCGTTCCTGCGCGCGGTCACCGACCCGCACAGCCCCGAGTACCGGCACTACCTCACCCCGGCCGCGTACCAGCGGCGCTTCGGTCAGACGGACCAGCACATCCGTGCCGTCTCCGCATGGCTGGCCCGGTCCGGGTTCACCGTCACCGGCCGCACCCTCCACCACCTCACGATCGAGGGCCCCGCCCGCGCCGTCCAGCGGGCCTTCGGCACGAGCCTGCACCGCTACCGCACCGGCCGCGGCACGAGCGACGCGCCCTCGGGCGACCTCAGCGTGCCCGCCGCCCTCGGCGCGACCGTGCTCGGCGTGTCCGGCCTGTCCACCCCCGGCGCAGCCCGCCCCCTCTCCACCCCGGCACCGGCTCTCGACGTGCCCGCGGACGGGGCCGTGTGCTCCGGCCACTTCGGTCAGAAGCCGGCCACGCGGCTGCCCAAGGCGTACGGCAGGACCACCGCGTACGCGCCCTGCCCCTACATCCCCGCACAGCTCCGGCACGCCTACGGCGCGGGCACCGACGGCGCCACCGGGCGCGGCTCCACCATCGCCGTCGTCGACGCCTACGGGTCGCCGGACATGCCCGCCGACGCCGACCGCTACGCCCGGGCCACCGGCGACCGCGCCTTCCGGCCGGGCCAGTACCGCCAGCACGTGACGCCCCGCGGCTGGCACATAAGTGACGCGTGCGCTCCGCCGCGGACCTGGGCCGGCGAGCAGGCACTCGACATCGACCTCGCCCACGGTCTCGCCCCGGACGCGAAGGTCCTGTACGTCGGCGCGAACTCCTGCCTCGACAACGACCTGATGGACGCCGAGACGTACGTCATCGACGGCCGCCGGGCGGATGTCGTCTCCAACTCCTGGGCGGAGATCGTCCACTCCAGCCCCGGGCACCTGACCCCCACGCTGGTGGCCGCGTGGAACCTGCTGTTCGAGCAGGCCGCGGCCGAGGGCATCGGGGTCTCCTTCGCCGCCGGTGACTGCGGCGACTCCTCGCCCGGGGCCGCGCGGACCGGCGTCAACTGCGACCCGAAGACCACCCGGGCCCAGGCCGACTTCCCCAGCGGCTCGCCGTGGGTCACCTCGGTCGGCGGCACCACCCTGGCCCTGGACCGGCACGGCGACTACGCCTGGGAGACCAGCATGGGCGACGAGCTGTCCGTTCTCACGGACAAGGGCCGGGCGTGGGGGCCGGTCCCCGGCGTCTTCGCCTTCGGCGGCGGAGGGGGCGCGAGCGACTTCCCGCGGCCCTGGTACCAGCGCGGCCGTGTCCCCGGCGGCACCGCGCGCCGGGCGACGCCCGACGTGGCGCTGGAAGGCGACGGGGCACTGCCCGTCCTCGTCGGGCTCACGGACGCCGGGACCTACCATCTCGTCGGGTTCGGCGGCACGTCGGCGGCCGCGCCCGCCTTCGCCGCCGTCCAGGCCGACGCCCAACAGGCCTCCGGACACCGGCTCGGCTTCGCCAACCCGCTCCTGTACGCCCTCGCCGCATCCCACGCCCATGTGTTCCACGACGTCACCGACCACCCCGCGAACGCGGGGACGGCGCCCCTGACCGTGGTACGCGACGAGGGCCCCGGCGTCGACACGGCCGGGGGCGCCCAGCGCTATCTCCTCTACACCCTCGGCCACGACTTCGGCCTCCATGCCCGCCGCGGCTACGACGACGCCACCGGTCTCGGCTCCCCGACCACCGGCTACCTGCGCTGGTTCCGGCACCCCGAGCTCGCCCCGAGGCCGGCGGGCGCCACTCCCTGATCCGGCTGCAACCCCGCCACAGCCCCGCCACAGTCCCGCATCAAACCGGCACGAACGGCCCGACCCCGGCCGAACCCACCGGAATGGAACGGAGCGGACCGGAAGACGCTAACCCAGCCGCCCCAGCCCCCTTACCAGCCCCTCCGCGTCCGCCAGGACCTCGACCTCCCGCGGGGACATCGTCGGGTTGGCCGCCCGCCGTCTGCGGGCCTCGGCCAGGCCGGAGGCCGTGAGGTCCGCCGGGTCGGTGAGCAGGCCGGTGAGGACGGCTCGGGCCGGTTCGCCCAGCGCGTCGTCGGCGAGGGCGACCTGGGCGAGGATCAGCGCCGACATGCCCCAGTCCAGGCCGGGGTGGCCGTCCTCGGCGTTGGACCAGTCGATGACGCGGGGGCCGTCCGGGGTGAGCATGACGTTGTCGGGGTGCAGGTCGAGGTGGAGCACGCGCAGGTGCGGGGCGGTCGCGTCCCGGCCCGGTACCGCGTGCAACTGCCGCAGCAGCCGGGCGAGGAGGGTGCCGGCCTCCGTCGCGCCGACCTGGCCGGCCAGCAGGGCGCCGAGCAGCGTCGGGCCGGACAGCCGCTCCAGGACGAGGTCGGTGGGCGAGGCGGAGGGCCGTACCCGGGGCGCCGGATAGCCGTGCCGGCGCACGTGGGCCATCACGGCGCCCTCGGCGGCCGCGTCCCCCCAGCCCTCGCGGTCCCGGCGCAGCACCCACGCCTCGTCGATCTCGTACACGTCGGCCGTACGGCCCGAACCCAGCAGTCTCCCCGTGGTCGTCATGACCGTGACCCTAGTCACCGCCCCGATGTGCGCACAGCCACCCGTCGGGCCGCGCGCGGCTGCCGGTAAAGTGGCGGAGTCGTCATCACAACCCGTACAGGGGAAAGCCGGTGCAATTCCGGCGCTGACCCGCAACCGTGAACCGTGCCGCGCACGGTGAGCCGGAC
Source organism: Streptomyces sp. AF1A (assembly GCF_047340315.1). NCBI lineage: Bacteria > Bacillati > Actinomycetota > Actinomycetes > Kitasatosporales > Streptomycetaceae > Streptomyces > Streptomyces sp. AF1A. The sequence goes on along the minus strand of NZ_JBLEBI010000122.1, from coordinate 2,943 downwards.
TGCCCCGGACGGGACGTTGACCGGCTCACGTGCGCCGGCGGCCCGCCGCGCACGGCACCGTCGAGGTCTACGGAGCCGAGCCGCCCGGGGCCCTCCCGTGCGCTGCCCGGCTCCCCGCAGGGAGAGGCAGTCGCCTTCATGAACGTCCGCCGCAGTGCCGCGGCTCTCGCCGCCATAGGCGTGCTGGCCGCCGCAGCACCCGCCACGGCCGCCGGTCCGTCGCCGTCCGCGTCCCCGAAGGTGGCGATCCCCTCGGGCCTGTACGGCGAGTCGGACCCGACCTACGACGGTGTGTGGCGCCAGTCGCTGACCCTGGTCGCCCAGCGGACGCTGGGCTACCGGCCCGCCGCGCGGGCGGTGGACTGGCTCACCGGCCAGCAGTGCGCGAACGGCGCCTTCGCCGCCTTCCGCGCCGCTCCCGCCAAGGCCTGCGACAGCAAGGTCGTGGTCGACACCAACAGCACGGCCGCGGCCGTCCAGGCGCTGCAGGCGGTCGGCGGGCACGGCGGCGCCGTCCGGAAGGCGGTGGACTGGCTGAAGTCCGTGCAGAACAAGGACGGCGGCTGGGGCTACTCCCCCGGCGGGCCCAGCGACACCAACTCCACCTCCGTGGTCATCGGCGCGCTGGCCGCGGCCGGCACGGACCCGGCGGGCCTGCGCCCGTCCGGCAAGTCCCCCTACGACCTGCTGGCCGCCCGGTCCATCCCGTGCGACCAGGACGGCGGCGGCGCCCTCGCCTACCAGCCGGACAAGAAGGGCGCGTTGCTCGCCAACGCGGACGCGACGGCGGCCGGTGTCCTGGGCGCGCTCGGCAAGGGCTTCGTCACCGGGACCGGCAAGTCCCCCGCGCAGGACGGCTGCGCCAAGGCCGGCCACCTCACCCCGGCCCAGGTCGCGGACAACGCCGGCGCCTACCTGGCATCGGCCGTCGCCAAGAGCGGCCACCTGATGTCCGCGCTCCCCGGCGCCAAGGACCAGCCCGACTTCGGCAACACGGCCGACGCGGTCGTCGCCCTCGCCGCGGACGGCCGGACCGGGCCGGCCAAGAAGGCGTACGCCTGGCTGGAGAAGAACGCCACCCAGTGGGCGTCCCAGAGCGGCCCGGCCGCGTACGCGCAGCTGATCCTCGCCGCGCACGCGGTCGGCGCGCAGCCGGGCGACTTCGGCGGCACCAGCCTGGTCCGGTCCCTCAACGACCTCGGTCCCGCCCCGCACATGGACAAGGCCGCCGCACGGCACGCCGAGGCGTCCCGCGACGGCTCGCACGCCGGCGTCTGGTGGGTCGTCGGCGTCGGCCTCGTCGCGGGCATCGGCATCGGCTTCCTGCTCAGCGCCCGGAAGAAGCGGCAGCCGTGACCGCCGTCCGCCGTGCCGCGCCCGTCCTGGTGGCCGCCCTCGCCCTGCTGCTCGGTGCCGCGCCGGCGCAGGCCACCGGCTACCGCTACTGGTCGTTCTGGGAGCGCGGCGGCGGCCACTGGACCTACGCCACGCAGGGCCCGTCGACGGTCCGCCCCGACGACGGCGCCGTGGAGGGCTTCCGCTTCGCGGTGAGCGCGGACTCCGCGGACGCGACCCGGCCGCGCGGCACGGCGGACTTCGGCACGATCTGCGCGGGCACGGCCGCCACGTCCGGCACGAAGCGGGTGGCCCTGGTCCTCGACTTCGGCACACCGGCGGACGCCCCGTCCGGCGAGACCCCGCCCGCCCCGCGCACCGCCTGCGCGCGGGTCCGCCCGGACGCGACGACGGCCGACGCCCTCGCCGCGGTCGCGGGTCCCCTGCGCTACGACTCCAACGCCCTGCTGTGCGCGATCGCCGGGTATCCGCACAAGGGGTGCGGGGAGCAGGTGGCGGCGGGAGAGCCGGCGCGCGGGACCGCTGCCGGCAAGGGCAAGGGCGCCTCGGACGGCGGCCCTTCGCTGGGCCTGCCGATCGGCGCGGCGGCGGTCGCCCTGCTGGCGGGGGCGGCGGTATGGCAGGCGCGGCGGCGCAACCGTGCCTAGCCGGCGCGACCGCGGGCCGTCGTACGGCGGCACCCCGCACCGGCCGGCCGGTGAGCCCGCCGCCCGGCACCCGTACCGTGCCCCCGTGCACCCGGGTGCCTGGTGGCTGTGGGCGATATCCCTCGGCACCGCCGCCACCCGCACCACCAACCCCCTCCTCCTCGCCCTCCTCGTCGTCACATCGGCGTACGTCGTGGCCACGCACCGCTCCCCCGCCCCCTGGTCCCGCTCCTACACCGCCTTCGCCAGGCTCGCCCTCGCCGTCCTCCTCATCCGCCTCGTCTTCGCGGTGGCGCTCGGCTCCCCCATCCCCGGCACCCACCCCGTCCTCACCCTCCCCGAAGTCCCGCTCCCGCACTGGGCGCAGGGCATCCGGCTGGGCGGCACGGTCACCGCGGAGGCGCTCGTCTTCGCCGCGTACGACGGCCTGAAACTGGCCACCCTCCTGATCTGCGTCGGCGCCGCGAACGCCCTCGCCAGTCCGTCCCGCCTGCTGAAGTCGCTGCCCGGCGCCCTGTACGAGACGGGCGTGGCCGTGGTCGTCGCCCTCACGTTCGCGCCCCACCTCATCGCCGACGTCCGGCGTCTGCGCGCCGCGCGCCGGCTGCGCGGCCGCCCGGACCGGGGCGTGCGCGGGCTGCTCCAGGTCGGACTGCCGGTGCTGGAGGGCGCGTTGGAGCGCTCGGTCGCGCTGGCCGCCGCGATGGAGGCCCGCGGCTACGGCCGTACCGCCGAGGTCCCCGCCCGGGTCCGGCGTACGACGGCCGCGCTCACCCTCGGCGGCCTGCTCGGGGTGTGCGCGGGGACGTACGGGCTGCTCACCGCGGAGGGCGGCGGCTACGGCGTCCCGCTGCTGCTCACCGGCGCCGGCGCCGCGCTCGCGGGGCTGCGGCTGGGCGGCCGCCGTTCGCTGCGCACCCGGTACCAGATCGGAAGAGAC